>DAHVFL010000352.1 GCA_027316975.1 Chloroflexota bacterium
GGTGGATGTTGGGTGGGGGCGCTTGCGCCGCCCTCGTCTCTGGTATCAGGTTCACTGGATGACTGCGCGCGCGAGATTCTTCGCTGCGCTCAGAATGACAATTCCAGGGGACTGTCATTCTGAGCGCAGCGAAGAATCTCCCGTCACATATAGGCAATCACCCGGTGTCGTCTTTGCTCGCTGGCGCGTTCCTCTATGATATACTTTTACCAGCAACAGTCTTATCACACAGAAGGAGAACGTTTCATATGCCGGTAAAGAACAGTATAGGCATCTGGGCCTTTGGCCCCAATGCCACGCGCTTTGTGCCGATTGGCTACCATCCAGAGACCATTCACGAAGACATGGCATCGCGCACAAAGCGCGTTGTCGATGGTTTGGCCGATCTCATGGACGGGCTGGAATATCACTATCCGGGCGAGATCAACGAAGAGAGCGTTGACGCCATCAAAGCCGCGCTTGGCCCCATGGATATTTATTGCCTGGCGGCAGGATTGCACCCCGACCCGACCTATAAGCTGGGAGTCTTCATCAACCCCGACGCCGCTTTGAGGCGGCAGGGCATCGAAGTCCTCAAACGCGGCGTCGATCTCGCCGCCGCCCTCGGAGCGCACTTCATCATCTGGCCCGGCGCGGAAGGCTACAACTACAACTTCCAGCGCGACTACGCCCGGACATGGGACCTGTTTATCAATGGCGTGGGCGAAGTGGTAGCGCGCGCGGCTGAAAAGGGCGTCACCGTCTTCCTGGAACACAAAAACAGCGAACCGGCCATGAATATCTTGATGCGCAACATCTCCGCCTGCCTCTACACCATCGACCGCGTGCGTCGCCTTGGCGTCGATGTCTCGCGCCTGCAGGTCAACATGGACTGGCAGCACCTCATAATGAACGGCGAAAACCTCGCGGAATACGCCGCCTTGCTGCACACTGAGGGTAAACTGGGACACCAGCACGCCAACTCTGGCTGGGGTACCTTCGACGACGACAACATGGTCGGCGCGGCCTTCTTCATGCAAACCCTCGAACTCGCCATGACCTTGCAGGATGTGAACTACGGTGCGCGGGGCGAGCGCATCGGCTACGACCTCTACCCCTATACCGAAGACCAGGTCGCCGCCGTGCGCCGTTCCGTCCTGCAATGGGCCTTCATCGACGACCTCGCCCGTAAACTCGACCGCGCCGCCCTCGCCCAGGCTCGTGCCGCCGCCGACGCCGTCGAAGGCTACCGCATCGTCTACGAAGCGATGGGCCTCGATAAAGCCTACACGGATCGCATCATCAACGAACGTAAAAAATAATGTAGGGCGCTTGCTGATGAACTTTGACACCCGAATCGGACAATCACCGGAAAGAGGCGCGGAACGCGCCCGTGTGTAGGGACGCGGGTGGATGTGGAGCGGATGGGTGGACCCTTGTGGGCGTCCTTCTCGCCCTGAGAAGAGACCGTTCCTCATCACCACATGGGAGAGCCAACGTAGAAAGGGACGAGGACGCCCACAAGGGTCCACCCTCCCACCCGGCACCACCCGCGTCCCTACGCAGGCGAGAGGACGCCCACAAGGGTCCACCCTCCCACCCGGCACCACCCGCGTCCCTACGCAGGCGAGTCCCCCATTCTATTGTCAAAGATCATCAGAATTGACAACAGGGAGCATATACACATGGACGCATTGCTCGGGATCGATCTTGGCACAACGGGCGTCAAGTCCGCGCTTTTTAACGCGGAAGATGGACAGACCATCACCTCGGCTTTTTTTGAGTATCCCCTGTACCATCCACAGCCGGGCTGGGCCGAACAAAACCCGGAGGAGTGGTGGCGAGCTACGCTTGCCGCCATCCGCGCCTGTCTTGAAGCGGCAGCTCTTCATGGCATCATGCCTGCCGGTGTGCGCGGCGTGGGCCTTTCAGGTCAAATGCATGGCGTGGTGTTGCTTGATGAACGGTCAATGGTTCTGCGACCATGCATCATCTGGGCCGATCAACGCTCAGAAGCGCAGTGTCGTTGGATGACTGAGCGCGTAGGCGCCGGTACATTGATCGATTATGTGAGCAATCCCGCGCTGCCCGGCTTCTCCGCTCCAAAGGCCCTGTGGGTGCGCGACAACGAACCCGAAATTTTCGCCCGCGCCCGCACGCTGCTTCTACCCAAAGACTATATTCGCTTCCTGCTCACAGGCGTCAAAGCGATGGAGATTTCGGACGCCGCCGGTACCTGCCTGCTCGATGTCAGGCGCGGCCAATGGTCTCGCGAGGTACTCGATGCCATCGGGTTCGACCCTGCATTGCTGCCCCCGGTTGTGCCTGCCGATACGATTTGCGGCACCATTACGGCGGAAGTTGCGCAATTGACAGGTCTCATCGAAGGTACGCCCGTGGCAGGCGGCGGCGCGGATAACGCTTGCGGCGCCGTCGGTAACGGCGTCGTGCGTTCAGGCCTTGCGCTCGTCTCGATTGGCACCAGCGGCGTCGTGCTGGCCCATACCGGCTCTCCCCAGGTAGACCGTTCGGGGCCTGTGCCTCGCGTGCATACCTTCAACCACGCCGTGCCACACGCCTGGTACTTGATGGGCGTCACGCAGGGCGCCGGCCTTTCGCTGCGCTGGGTGCGCGATAACATCGGGCTGCCGGAAATGGCAATCGAACGCTGGGCCGCGGTGGATGCCTACATCACCCTTTCAATGGAAGCCGAACACGTCCCGCCCGGCAGCGATGGCCTGCTCTTCCTGCCCTATTTGCAGGGCGAGCGCACGCCGCACCTGGACGCCTACGCGCGCGGCGGCTGGATTGGCCTGACCGCCAGCCACAACCGCCGCCATCTTGTGCGCTCCGTACTGGAAGGCGTAGCGTTCAGCCTGAAAGATTGCTTCGCCATCATCCAGGAACAGGGACTCGCGCTTGAACAGGTACGCGCTACCGGCGGCGGCGCGAAAAGCCCCCTCTGGCGTCAAATCATCGCCGACGTGCTGGGCGTCGAACTGGTGACAACCAACGCCAGCGAAGGCCCGGCCTTCGGCGCTGCCCTCCTGGCCGGCGTCGCCAGCGGCGTCTACTCCTCGGTGCAAGAAGCCTGCGATGCCACCGTGCGCGTCGTCGAACACACCGGACCGCAGCCACAACATGCAGCGGTGTATGCCCGCATGTATGACCAGTACCGCGCCCTCTATCCCGCTTTAAGGCCGATTTTCAGCCATCCATTATGATTACCAGGGCGACCGCGAGGGTCGCCCGTACAATATACGGATATCGCGAGACGTTTCGTAGTATTGTACGGGCGACCCTCGCGGTCGCCCTGGCCCTGCAAATAACCAATTTCTCCTACTTTGTCCGTTTTCAACGAAATTACCTCAATAATTGCGTGATTTTCAGGATTGTATAGCGTTAACATAGATAGGTAGAAATACCTACATCTACCAGTGTCTACGCTACTGTTGGGAGTGGGCAGACCCTCATGATTACGCAATCTGTGAACGAATCGCCTGTGGCCATACCGCCTTCCCATCGCTCCTCCAAATCCAGGCGGCGCTGGCTGGTACTCGTGCCGCTTTATCTCTTGCTGATCGGCGGAGGCCTGTTAGGGCGTGCCGCTACCGTCAACTGGATTGCTACACTGGCTGCGACCCCACAACCTGCACCCGTCGTTTCGCATGTGCGTCGTACCACCACGCGCTTGCCGGCCATCGATAGCGCGGCCAGCAAATTCATGCAAGCCATGATGAGCAAAGATTGGCCGTCCATGTGGTCGATGTTGTCACCCGATGCGCAGCGCTTATACCAGGGCGAAACAGATTTCGCGCGTTTCGAGCAGGCCAAATTTGGAGCTGTCACCCTGATCGCTTTTAAAGCGAGCGCCGCCCGTTTGCAACAACCCTGGCTCAACCCCAATACCACCGTCAGCTATCCCATCGCCGCTACCCTGCGAGTATCGCTCGAAGCAACCGCCCCTCAAGGGTTGCTGACCAGCGCTTCGCTGGCTGACCTCAACAACGGCCTCTTCCACAATACCCTGCTATCGCTGGTTCCCCGCAATGGACAATGGCAAGTAGTGGTTGCCGGGCCAGCCGATCTCGACGCGCCCACGCTGGTACCTGCCTCGCCCCCACAAACTCGTTTGCTGGTGCCAGTCTTCATGTATCACCACGTATCGAACAGGCCAACCCGTAATCTGCTGGACTACAACCTGACCGTCACAACCACCGAATTTAACGCGCAACTGGACTGGTTACAGGCGCAGGGCTATCACAGTATCAACATGACCGAATTATTCGCCTCCCTTTATTTCGGCAAAGCCTTACCATCGCGCCCCATGATACTTACCTTCGACGACGGCTACAAAGATATGTATACCGACGCCGTACCGGCCCTGTTGGCCCATCACTATCGCGGCGTCTTCTATATCATCACCGGCATGACCGGCGGTCGGTACATGACCTGGAAACAGGTGCGCGCGCTCGATCAATATGGTATGCAAATCGCTTCGCACACGGTTCATCATATCAATATCGGTCAGCCTCCCGCCTTCACAACCACGCAGAAAGAGTTACTGGTCTCGAAAAATACCTTACAAAAGCTGTTAGGCAAGCCGGTACAATTTTTCTGTTACCCCAGCGGCGAACCATTTCATCACGACACCTATTATCAGCAGCAACAGGTGCTGGTAGACCTGTTAGCCGATGGTTACATTGGCGCAACCCTCGACCCCTTCTCGTTCAACAGCGCCATTCAGAACGCCCGCACTCCCTACCAGTTGCCGCGCATCCGCGTCAGCGGCGGCGAAAGCCTGCTCTCCTTCACAGGCATCCTCAACGACGTGCTGAAATACGACGCCGCGCGCCTGGCATAATGTGTTGCCCGACGTGTAGGGACGCGGGTGGAGTGGAGAGGAAGGGTGGACCCTTGTGGGCGTCCGGTGTCTGAAATACGACGCCTGATATAATGTGTCGCCCGACGTGTAGGGACGCGGGTGGATGATGGGAGGAAGGGTGGACCCTTGTGGGCGTCCGGGGTCGGGTGGTGTCGAAATATTCTCTCTGACACGTCTGGAGGAGGGTAGAGACAAGGACGCCCACAAGGGTCCCCGCTCAACCGCATCATCCGCCCGCGTCCCTACAG
>DAHVFL010000353.1 GCA_027316975.1 Chloroflexota bacterium
CTTGTGAAGTGTACCTTTTACGTATGATATAGTCAAGTTGCGCCTCGATTATTGGTACTTTTGAATGTATGGATTGATGCCGGGGCAGTCATGCAAGATCACAGGTAGTGAAGCCGTCCGCTTAGATAATCTTTAAGCATTTCTTCACAATCGAATGCCAAATGCCCTCTCACCTCATCTGGAGTGCGCCAGCATGGCGCGCCTTCGCCCGAAGTGCGCGGAGCGCCTTCGACGACACAGCCCTTGTAGGTTATAGCAATGGCGCGAAAACGGGGGTCGCGATTGAGCGCCGAATACACACCCACAAAGCCGGTGATTTTGACGGTATAACCCGTCTCCTCGCGCGACTCGCGCAGCACGCATTCCTCGACCGTTTCTCTATGGCGCACAATGCCGCCAGGGATGGTGTAGCCCAACCCGTCAGAACGATCTATCAGCAGTATCTTGCCATCCTGTTCAATGATGATGCCAGCGCCAAGTAAAGGAGAAATCTGCCCTAATGTCAGCAAGACGATAATCCTGTAGATGAGACCCGCAAGTATGCCCTTGATCTTCTCTTTCATGCCCGTCTACTTTCAATGGAGGCTTGGCGCAATGATCTGTTTGCAGTATACGGGTGTGAGATGCATTTGGCAAGGCGGCGAGACAGTTGGCGATCTGCTTCTGGCTAGTGCTATCCTTTTTTGCATGGTATAATTGGAATGAAGGGAGAAGGCGCATGACAACTCATAAAGAGCCAGGAACCACACTTGAATACACAGATACGGATAGGATATCTCCTGTTCGTCTCCAGACATTCAGGCATTCCTTTAAGGAAATTTGTGCTGGTGAAGCTCCCTGGATATCTCTAGGCAAATTTATGCACCAATTTTTTGGGTGCTTTTCGCATCTGCGTCTCGAATTGGTGGAAGAATCCATAGAGATACCAGATCACTGCTCTCCTGAACAGTTTCAATGGGCAGTTTTTTGTGCTGCATCTGCTGAATATTTGTGCCAAAAATATGGTATTCCTTGTCCAGAATGGGCACTGAATCCCAGGTACTCTTTAGAGACCCCCTGGTATTATGCACCTGGTGCTGACCTCCCACGTGTACAGGAAAAACTACGTCAGACCACACCAGAGCCATTTACAAAGCGCAACATCTTCTGTGGCAATCGCGTTTTCAATAATAAATACGAGTATGAGGGGCGTCGAGGACGCCGCAAACCAGCGTAGTTGCTTCCTTGCTACACTTTAAACTCAGGAGTTTATTGCTTGTACCGCCTGCTGGCTATCGATCTTGATGGCACTCTGCTTACACCTCGCCCACACAAAATCATAACCCCACGCGCCCGTAATGCGCTGCGCCTGGCTGCCGAGGCAGGCGTTATCATCGTGATAGCTACGGGGCAGAACCTGGCCGTGTTACAGCACGAGTGCGGCGATTTACCATTGAATGGGCCGCAGATCATTGAGAATGGCGCGATCATTGCCGATATTACCGGCACCATCTACCATGAGACGCTTTTGCCGGAGGCATACATTCTCCCTACGCTGGTGATGCTGCGCGCGGCTGGCTTCTATCGCGCCTATCATACTCTACATCGCGTCTACGCGGACGCTGGCGCGCCACGAGTGCGCGAGTGGTATCGTCCTCCCGTGCCGCCTGCCATCGAGGTTGAGGATATTACAAGCCTGACTCTGCCGTGTATCAAGGTCGTGGGTATCGGGCCAGAGGAATTGATCCGCGCCAAACGCGACGAGTTTGAGCGCCTGTACGCGGGAAAATTGTACGTTACGCAATCATCGTTTGACCTGATCGAGTTCCTGCACCCTGATGTTTCTAAGGGCAACGCGCTCATCAAGATCGCGGCGGAACTGGGCATCAACGCGGAAGAGGTGGTGGCGTTTGGCGATAACCATAACGATATTGGCATGTTGCGGTTCGCGGGACTGGGTGTGGCGATGGGCAACGCGCATGAGGAGGTGAAGGCCGAGGCGGATTATGTGACGGGCAGCAATGCCGGGGATGGCGTTGCTGCCGCAATCGAAAAGCTGGTCTTGCCTGCGCTCAAATGATGGAAAGCTCTTTGCCAACGCGCTCGAAGATGTCCAGCGCCTTCGCCAGTTCCTCGCGGGTGTGAATGGCCGTCACGATGGTGCGCACGCGGCACTTGTCGGCGGGAACGGTGGGGAAAACGATGCCCTGCGCGAAGACGCCTTCAGAGAAGAGACGCTGGCTGAACTGCATGGCGAGCGCGCCCTCGCCCACGATGACGGGCGTGATGGGCGTTTCGCTTTTGCCTGTATTAAAGCCAAGCTGTTCCAGTCCGCGCTTGAAGAAGGCGGTATTCTCCCATAGACGCTCGACGAGGCTGGTATCTTCTTCGAGGATGTCCAGCGCGGCTATACAGGTTGCCACGACAGAGGGCGGGTGCGAGGTGCTGAACAGCACGGGACGAGCGCGTTGCAGCAGGAAATCGCGCATATCCTGGCTACAGGCCACGTAGCCGCCCAGCGCGCCGATGCCTTTGGAAAGCGTGCCAATTTGCAGGGCCACGCGACCATCTAGCCCAAAATGGCTGACGCTGCCACGTCCATTTCTGCCAAGCACGCCGCTCGAATGGGCGTCATCCACCATCACAAACGCGCCATATTCCCCGGCCAGCGCCACGATTTCGGGTAAGGGTGCGATATCGCCGTCCATGCTGAAGACGCCATCGGTGACGACCATCACCTTATTCGCTCCCTTTGACTCTTCCAGCACGCGGCGCAGCCCGGCCATATCTTTGTGCGGGAAAACCTTGCGCGGCGACTTGCACAGGCGGATACCGTCGATGATGCTGGCATGATTGAGTTCATCGCTGATAATCATGTCGCCTTCCTGCATCACGGCGGAGATAACCCCCAGGTTCGTGGCATAGCCGGACTGGATGGTCAGGGAAGCCTCGGTATGCTTAAATTTCGCCAGCTTCTCTTCCAGCACGTTATGCAGTGTCATAGTACCTGCGATGGTGCGCACAGAGCCGGAACCCACGCCGTATTGCTCGATGGCTTTGATGGCCGCTTCGCGCAGGCGGGGATGGACGGTGAGGCCCAGGTAGTTATTGGATGACAGGGTGATGACTTCGCGCCCATCTATGACCACGGTGGCTTTTTGCTCAGTTTCCAGCACTCGCGGCAGGTGGAAGACGCCTCTGGCGCGCAGTGAGTCCAGTTCGTTTTTTAAGTATGCTTGCAGTTTATCCATGTTCTCTCGCTTTCAAGAATTTATATGGGTCGCCACATTTTGGGGAAGGGAAATGTGGCGACACTCCACGCTCCGGCAGAGGCTGCGCCCCTGCATCCCGCTTATTAGAAAGTCATGACTATTTTGCCGCAGTCGCCGGATTTCATGATTTCCATGGCGTCATGAATGCGCTCGAAGGGCAGGGTATGGGTGATTACTTGTTTGAGATCGAGCTGGCCGGATTCGAGGATACGGCGCGTGCGATACCAGGTATCAAAGATGTTGCGGCCTGAGATGCCCAGGACGGTGGCACCCTTGAAGATGATATCGTTGGCGAGGTCAAGTTCGATCATGCTTGATGGCAGGCCAAGCAGCGACACGCGGCCACCGTAGCGCAGGGACTTGAAACCCTGGCGAATGGCGCCGGGATGGCCCGACATTTCTAGCACCACGTCCACGCCGAGACCACCGGTAATATCGAGAATCCGTTGGACGGGATCGACTTCGCGCGGGTTGATGGCACAGGTTGCGCCCATAGCGGTCGCCATATCGAGGCGTTTGTGGTTGGGTTCGATGGCGAAGATGGTACTCGCGCCCGATATGCGCGACAGGCCAACTGCCCACAGGCCAATGGGGCCGCAACCGTAGACTGCTACAGTGCGCTGGGCGATTTCACCCTCGTAGGTGGCGTGAACTGCATTGCCAAATGGCTCTTGAATCGAGGCCACGCTGTGGTCAATCTCTTTGCCCGTTTTCCAGGCGACGCTTTCGGGGATGGCGATGTATTCGGCAAACGCGCCATCACGGTCAACGCCGAGTATCTGCACATTGCGACAGACGTGCGCCTGACCCGTGCGGCACTGGTAGCAATGGCCGCAGGTGATGTGCGTTTCAGCCGCTACAAAATCACCGGGGACAAGCTCTACAACTTCATGGCCCGCTTCGACTACTTCACCCGCGAACTCGTGACCGAAGATACGCGGGGTCTGCACGCGACTCTGCGCCCACGCATCCCAGTCGTAGATGTGCATGTCTGTGCCGCAGATCGAAGCTGCCTTCACCTGCACCAGCACGTCACGCGAACCGATGGTGGGGATGTCCACCAGGGCAACCGTTGCTCCAGGCGCCGCCTCCACTTTGAGGGCCGCCTTCATTTTTCCGTTCATATGCTATTAAAGTCCTCCACAGGATTGCTCAGGCATAACCAGCGACAATGCTGATCGTATTACCGTAATTATGCTTCTTTCTATCACGTATTGCAAGCAGTGCGATATATAAGGCCCTTTTCTACTTTCCTCATCCATACTTCACACTCGTATCACTTTTGCCCCGGACAATACGAATTTGACAAAATGTTGAACTTATAATATATCTTAATCATATCAGCGAATTCTCTGGCTTACCCATCGAAATAATCTGCTCATACCCTTACTTTCAGAAAGAATTCCTGGCCATGACGAACAATCAGATGAACGCATCCATTATGACGCGGATGGAATGTGAATGAGTACAACACAAGCGCCTCGCAAGCCCTCGCCAGGCATATCTTCCACGTTCACGCTGGTGAAGTGGCAGTGGCGGCAACACTGGCTGATGCTGTTGTTCATTACGCTGGGGATGATCGCTTCCATTACGCTTGTCTGTACGATTCCTTTGCTCTCAGAGGTTCTACAAACGGCAAGCCTGCGAGATACACTGAGCGCATCACCTGAGAATGGGGAGCTGAGCGTGCAGATTACCTCAAGGGAACTCTCCAATCAAACTGTCCAGACCTTCTTCCCACAAATTAACCGCGCTTTCCAGACGTATCTGAAGTCCAATCTAGCAGGGCCTCCACAGCTTGAGGTGATTACGCCGAATTTCACTTTTCTCTCGCCGG
>DAHVFL010000354.1 GCA_027316975.1 Chloroflexota bacterium
CCATTAGGAGACGGCCATTGTTCTTGAGATGGCGACTGGGTGCGCCCCCAACCCTGTTGCTGCGGTGGAACAGCCTGACTCCACCCTTGCTGTTGAAATGGCTGCTGGGATTGTTGGGGCTGCTGGGGTTGTGGCGGAATCGGCTGTCCCCACCCTTGTTGCGGTGGCGCAATTGGCTGACCATCCCATCCCTGTTGTTGCGGCAACTGCTGAGACAGCCCCAACCCTTGCTGTTGCTGGAATGGCTGTTGTAGAGACTGTTGAGTCTGCGTGGGCGGCTGTTGGCTCCACCCTTGCTGCGGAGAGGGTTGATGCCCCCACCCATTCTGGCTCATGGCTTGCTGATTTACCGTCTTTTCAGCCTCGCCAGCAGCATACATAGCCCGAGCAGCGCGCTCATTGCGGATATGCCGCCAGATGTAGAGAGCAACCAGCGCCACCACTACCACAATTATAACAATATCCAGGCTGCGGAAAATGGGAGTGAGCTTTGCCAGATTTCCCCCAATCACTGTTCCGGCATAGGCCAGGAGCAGGCTCCAGGGCAAAGAGCCGAGAAAGCTATATACAACGAACTTGACAAACGGCATTTTGGAAATGCCGGCAGGTAGTGAAATGTACGTGCGCACGACCGGCAGCAGGCGCGAAAAGAAGGCGGTTGCGCTTCCATACTTCTTGAAAAACGCATCGGCCTTATCAGCATCATGGTGAGAAATCAGTACATAACGGCCATACTTGAGCATCAACGGTCGCCCGCCCTTGTAGCCAATGCCATACGCGACAATCGAACCAACAGTACATCCCAGCGCGCCAGCTAGAGCAATCAGGAATAAACCAGGCAAAAAAGCAATCCCGCTTAAAATTTTCCCTGTAACAAGCATGATACCGGCAAGCGGCATAACTATTTCGCTAGGCAAGGGAATACAAGCACTTTCAATCGCCATAGCCAGTAATATGCCGATCAGGCCAGTTTGCACATATAAACTGGTCACAAAATTTGTGATTAACGTAGTAATATCAGCCAATAACACGAAAAAGCCTCCTTCAAACATATACGCATTGCCTACCTATAGTAGCATATTCAGCGCAAAGGGGCTAGTACCTGTAGGACTGATGTTTATTGCTCTTCATTGAGGGACAGGTGGCGAGAAGCGCGGCGGGTGATCGGCTTATCTATCTGCTGCGATAATTCCTCACGCAGTTCATCATCCTCGTAGAGGTAAGGGGCGCGACGCACCAGTGGATTATACAAATTCCCGGTGGCGGCTACATCTCCGCTAGATTGCTCGTCCATTTGCCGGTTGCGCGCAATCTGACCCGTCTCAGGATTCAAGCGCATCGGCCCGGTGGTTGGATAAGGATAGCGATCACGTAACTGGTCTGTTCGTGTTTCCTGAGAACGCCCTGCATTAGAAGGTCGTTTCACGCCACGATTGGTTTCCGTCCAGGATCGGTTTTCAGCAATCGTATTCTTTTTAGAAGCTTCCTCTTGCGCGCGTGAGCGATTCAACTGGATAGACCGGGGAGGCAAATGTCTCGTTGTGGCAGGCCGCGCTAGCGGGCCAGTCGAAATCTGCTCAGACCCAAACGAACCTTGCCCTTGCGCGGCCTCCTGCCGGGCTACTTTGCGCGCCGCTGCCTGCTGTTGTGAGCGCAATGACCCGGTTGTATAAGGCGAGCGCGCTGAGCGTTGATGCCCCGTCTGCTGATTCTGGCGTGATGTGGCGGACTCGCGGCTTCTGTCGCCTCTCTCATGGTCAAACGCAAGCTCTCGCGTTGGCCTGCGCGAAGTCTGCATTGAAGGCGCGTGTGGTGGAGTATTCGCGGCGCGTAGTTTCGCTGTTGAGTGTGCAGTTGACGACGCATAGCTCTGGCCGACAGCAGGCAAACTGCGTATTTCAGGCTGCCTGTGTCCGCGTGGAAGTTCGTATTCCTCTCCTTCCGCGGGCAAATAATAAGCATCCACATCATAGACGCGGCCATATTCATCCTCTTCATCGTAGTCAGCGCGCTCTTCGTATTCCTGCCGCTGCTCCTCATACGCCAGATCATCCTCTTCCTGTCGTAACAGCATCTGGGCATACAAAAGTTCATCCTGGCGACGAGCCAGAGTTGCAAAGATGATCAGCGAGATAGGAATACTAATCAGGAGCGCAGCCAGGCCACCGATCAAGCCACCCAACACCCAGGAGTTCAATGTATTCGCGAAGATAAGGACAACAGCAGACGCAACAATGAGTACTAATGCCAGCGCTGCAACTCTCATGAACACCGTTCCCTTTCTTCTTTTCCACCCCATAGCGAGGGTTTGGAATACATTGACATTTTTTACTACAAATCTTAGTCTAGAGTATAGCAGATCATGACGATTTCTACAAGAGGTATTTGAAGCGTAAGAGGTAAAAGGTTCTCGTCAATACAAATACACCGGAGATGAGAAGAAGAACATGCGATTCTCTTCCCCGGTGCAAAGTATTCTACGTCCTTTGTTGGGCAGTATAGAGCAGAGTGCCGCCGCACTGCGGATTATGCGGCATAGCACTTGCGGAATATGGCGACGACTTTTCCCTGAATCTGCCACTCCTGATCCCATTGCGTTTTGGGAATAAAAATGGGGTTCATCGTGGAGTTCGCGGGTTGCAGGCGCACGCGGTTTTGCTCTTTTTCCTGGTAGAAACGCTTCAGCGTAGCGTGACCATTACCCTGCAAGTGAACCGCCACCACAATATCGCCATTTTCGCAGGTCGCCTGTGGCTTGATGACCACATAGTCCTTGTCGCAAATGTGATCCTCGATCATCGATTGCCCGCGTACAACCAGGGCGTATGCTCCCTGTTGCTCAAGATCGCGCCCGGCTTCGATGACTTCATCTGACTCATTGAAGATCTCGAGTGGCTCACCTGCGGCAATACTGCCGAGTACGTGAATGCCCCATATCTGCTGCTTGAGCTTGATACCGCGGCTTTTTTTCGCCTCGCGCTCAATCATGTTCTTCTTTTCCAGCATCGTCAGGTGATAATCCACATGACCAGTACTGGCAATTTTCATGGCAGTTCCAATCTCACGATTGGTTGGCGGCATTCCCTCTTCCCTGATATAATTGACAATGAAATCGTAGATTCTTTGCTGAATCTCGCTGGTATTTTCCTTACCCATGCTTACACTCCTGCCTTTCTACGTAGGCCTACCAGAGCAGACCAGATCATTCTGGTTCTATTTTCTGGTTGTAGAACAGCCATTCAAAGCATAACAGGGACATAGCAAGATGTCAATAGATTTTGAACGTATTTTCGGAAAATATTTTCTCTTATCCGCTTTTTGGATGGAGTGTGACTTTTTTCACAGTTTTAGGGCTTGGAATAGAAGCTTTCTTTTGCTATACTCATTGACATAGGATAATAAAGAGGCGATTGCATAGAGCCTTCGAATGGGTGTACAATAGGGGCGTCAGACATCGAGGAACCCGACCGCTATAGAGGGAGTCAGACAATGATAGAGATGACAGTGGAAAGCGTGCGTATTAATTTACAGACAACGCAGCGAGTAGTCATCTTGAAAGCAACAAAGCAGGATCGCTATCTACTCATCTGGATCGCGCAGGCAGAAGCCTATGCAATCGCTATCGAATTGCAGGGCACAAACTCACCGCGACCACTCACGCATGATCTGCTACGAAATATCATCAACGACCTGGGAGCAAAAATCGTCAGCATCGTTATATCTGATCTGATCGATGATATATTCTATGCGCGTATCATTTTGGATGTGGCAGGCAGGCATGTCGAGGTAGATGCGCGTCCAAGCGATGCCATCGCACTGGCGGTGCGCGCTAAATCACCCATTTACGTGGAAGAAAGCGTACTCGAACGAGCAGGTGTGGCCTTAGAAAACAGCGAAGAGGCCATTGCTCCGACTGCCGAATCGCGCAAAGATCGTGAAGGAGAGAACGACAACCTGGACGCCTATAGAGACTTTATCAATACCCTGGACGTATTGGACGAATTCGGCAAGGAGTGATTAGCAGGAAGCGCAAACGCACCTTACCGCGAGTTCAGCAGGGCTTTGAGGAAGCGCACCAGAATCCGTGCCAGCACTCCATACACCAGAATCGCGATCAATGCTGACAGGTAGTTTATTACATCTCCCCCGAATTGCGCTGGAAAATTGATTTGCTCCACGAGCAGGCGCAACGGCCACGCCAGTAACGCGCCCGCGGCGTACACCAGTTCAACCAGCATATTACTGGCTGGAACTCCAAACAGTAGCAGTATGACGCGCGTCAGTAAGATGAGTTGCGCCAGTACAAACATTATCCCCACAAACGATGGAAACGCGCTGTATTGTGGCTCGCGCGGAGGTATTGCCCTTTCACCTGTGAACCCTGCTCCACCTGGTGGGCGTCCCTTGCCATGCATTATGGGCGCTTGCGGCAGCACCGGATAGACAGCTGGCTTTTCAGTCGGGTAAGCATATGGCGCAACGGGTTGCCCATTTTGCGGAAAAGGCAACTCCGGCGGCAGTGGAGCCGGAATCGTGTATGAAGCATACCCTCTCATCGAGGAGGTGGGAACAGTATGCGGCGACAGGATAATGGCCGACATTGGCTCGGTCGGTGAATTATGTTCATCGAAATCTTCAAATTGAGGTTCAGAAAGTTTGCGCATTAGACCATACTCCGCAATTCACCAGGCATATACAGGTGTATCTATACTACTATGACGTACCACCCCCTCATTCGTCAAAAATCGGGTACTGCCGAAGTACATCATCGACCGTCTCACGCCGTTCCATCAGTGGCGTGCCAAACTCTCGCGCCAAATCAGGCAAGAGATGCGCTATGGATGCAAACTCATGCAAGTTCCCCTTTGCGCCCCTTACCCGCTTGAAAAGCCCCGGCTCCCGCCTGGCTCTCGCCACTGCGCAGCGTCTGTACGCCGAGCGCGGCCTCGATGCGGAGGCCGTCGGCCAGTTCGCGGCCTAATCCATCATAGACCGCCTGGCGGTCGTTGCGCATCGCGATCT
>DAHVFL010000355.1 GCA_027316975.1 Chloroflexota bacterium
TTGAAAGCAAGTAGACAGCCCCGGAAGCCCCCGTTAGCAGGCAAACCAGGTGGATCACGGAAACGCGCTGTTCGCGAACGATTGGATGAATGGCACCGCGCTGTTCTGGATCAATATGGGTGGTACCGCGGAGTATGCTGGCAACTTCGTCCCTGAAGACGAATGGGTTGTCAGCTTTTTTGATTCTTCGTCCTTACATAGCAGGAAGGCAACAGGCACATGGGAAATATGACGCGAGAGGATATTGTACAGCAGTTGGAGCAGGTGCGCCGCGACGCGGAGATGGCTCTGTCGCAGGCCAGCAATAGCGAGCAGATATCGGCATGGCATAGCGAGTACCTGGGACGCAAAGGCCAGCTTACGGCCATTTTGCGCAACCTGGGCAGCCTGTCACCGGAAGAACGCCCGCAGGTTGGGAAGGTTGCCAACGACATTAAGGTCGCGTTGGAAGCAGAGTTGCAGGCGCGCCAGGAAGCTATCGCCTCGGCTGACCTGGAGGCTATGCGCCGCGCCGGCAGCGTGGATGTGACCCTGCCGGGCCGCCCGCAGGCGCCCGGCAAGCTGCACATCACCACGCGCACCCTGCGCGATATCTATACAATCTTCGCTGAGATGGGCTTCCAGATTTATAATAGCCCGGAGGTGGAGACCGACGAGTACAACTTCCAGTTGCTGAACATGCCGCCGGGGCATCCCGCGCGCGATATGTGGGACACCTTCTATACCACTACGCCCGGCCTGGTGTTGCGCACGCACACCAGCCCCGGCCAGGCGTGGGCCATGCGCGAGTACGCGCCGGAACCCATCCGCGTGATCCTGCCCGGCAAAGTCTATCGCTACGAGGCGGTCGATGCCTCCCACGAGTCCATGTTCTACCAGGTAGAGGGGCTGGCAATCGGCAAGCACGTCACGTTCTCCGATCTGAAAGGCGTGTTGATGAATTTCGCCAACCAGATGTTCGGGCAGGGGCGACATGCGCGTTTTCGCAAAAGCTACTTCCCGTTCACCGAACCGAGCGTGGAAATGGATATCGATTGTGTCATTTGCAACGGCAAAGGCTGTCCCGTGTGCAAAAACACCGGCTGGCTGGAACTGTTGGGCGCGGGTATGGTTCACCCGCGCGTGCTGCAATACGGCGGCTATGATCCCGCCGGGTTCAGTGGCTTCGCCTTCGGCATGGGGCCTGATCGCATGTCGCTACAGAAGTACGGCATTGACGATATTCGTTACTTCTTCGCCAACGACGCAAGGATGTTAGAGCGAGTATAGGAGTTTGTAGGGACGCGATTTATCGCGTCCGCTAAGACGATAACGCTTACTGCCCAGGCGGACGCGATAAATCGCGTCCCTACAAATGGTGCAGGTGGACGCGATTTATCGCGTCCGCTAAGAAGATGCACTTACCTGCCCAGGCGGACGCGATAAATCGCGTCCCTACAAACGGTGGTAGTCAATCCGTAACAGGAGAACAAAACAATGCACGTTCCCATTTCATGGTTAAAAGACTATGTTGATCTGAATTTGCCGCTCAAGCAAATGGCGGAGCGATTGACGCTGGCAGGGCTGGAGGTGGAGAGCATCGAAAACACAGGCGAGTGGTGGGACGCGGAAACTATCGTGGTGGGGCGCATCGTGGCGGTGCAGCCGCATCCCAACGCCGATAGACTGGCGCTGGTGGATGTCGATTCTGGCGCGGCAGAAACGGAACAGGTAGTCACGGGCGCGCCCAACCTCTTCGAGTACAGGGGCAGAAAGGACCTGCCCATGCTCAAAGTGGCCTTCGCGAGAGCCGGGGCAGTGTTGATCGACGCCTATAGCGAGGAACGCCCGCGCCCAAAGAAGAAGTTGAAACCATCCAAAATTCGCGGCATCGCCTCAAACGGCATGGTGTGTTCCGAGCGCGAACTTGGGTTGAGCGAAGAACACGAAGGCATCCTTCTACTGCCGGAAGACGCGCCGGTGGGTATGCCCCTGCGCGACTACCTCGGCGATGAAGTGCTGGCATTAGGCTTGACCGTTGACATGGCGCGCTGCCTCAACATGATTGGCGTGGCGCGTGAAGTGGCCGCGCTCACCAACGCGCCATTGCACCTGCCGCCTGACGATACATCTTTGAGCGAGGGACACGAGGCGGAAGCGTATATCGCGGTACAAATCGACGATCCTGAACTGTGCAATCGCTACACGGGCATGGTGATTAAGGACGTGGAGATCGGCGCATCGCCCGCATGGATGCAGGATCGCCTGGCAAAAGCGGGGATGCGCCCCATCAGCAACGTGGTGGACATCACCAATTATGTGATGCTGGAATGGGGCCAGCCCCTGCACGCCTTCGACTATGACCGGCTGGTCGAACGCGCTCGCCGGGCGGGCGGAAACACGCCAATGATTATCGTGCGCCGCGCCAATGCTGGCGAGAAAATGACCACGCTGGATGAAGTAGAGCGCGAGTTGGATGATTCGATGCTGCTGATATGCGACACGCTCGGCCCCATCGCTATTGCCGGTGTAATGGGCGGCGCTGAGACCGAGGTGCATGACGGGACGCGCAACGTGTTGCTGGAATCGGCCACCTTCGATGGCATCAACAACCGCCGCACGGCGCAGAAGCTGAGGTTGCCCAGCGAGGCCAGCCAGAGGTTCACACGCGGCATCCCGGCCACGCTCAATGCCATTGCAGCGCGCCGCGCCGCCGCTCTAATGCGCGATTACGCGGGAGGGTATGTTGTGCCGGGCATGGTTGATACCTACCCGGCGCCGCAGGTCAAGCGCGAGGTATATACGACGGAAAGCGACGTGCATCGTATTCTGGGTATGCAGATTGCCCTGTCCGAAATCGCCGCCGGGCTGCGGCGGCTGGATATCACCAGCAAGCAGGTCGCGCAGCTGCCCGCGCCGCGCGCTGAATTGGGCCATGCCGCATTTGGACTGAGTGTTGAGCAGGATGAAGCCCTGCTGCGCTGCGCGGCTCCCTGGCATCGCCTGGATATACAGGTACCCGCCGACCTGGCGGAAGAGGTGGCGCGTATCATTGGCTACGAAAAGATCGATACGACGCTGATGGATGACGTGCTGCCGCCGCAGCGCCGCAATCTCGCCATGGAAACCGAGGAGAAGATGCGCGATATTCTGGTGGGCTGCGGCCTGCAAGAAACCATTAGCTATTCCTTAACAACGGTGGAAAACCATGACAAATTCAATCGCGGCCGCCCGACCGCTGAAGAGGCGGGTGTCCCTTTCGTCACGCTGATCAATCCGCTTTCATCTAAACGCAGCGTGATGCGCCGTTCGATGCAGGTCAGCGCGTTGGAGAACCTGGCCTATAACTATCGCTACACGTCGCGTTATGCCGTCTTCGAGATCGGCAAGGTCTACTTGCCGGAAAAGAGCGATGAGAGCGGGCGTCCCGAAGAAGACCCGCGCCTGTGTATCCTGCTGACAGGTCCGCGCCGCCCATCCAGTCTCTACCCCGACCCGGCGGGAGCGGAGAACTTCGATTTCTTCGACCTGAAGGGCATCATCGACACCATGTTGCAGCGGCTAGGTTTCGCGAACAGCGACATCGAATATAACGCGGTAAGCGATAGTCGGACCTACACACCCACATGCGCGACGATGAAGTTGCAAGGAGGGTCGCCGGGCATCATAGGAGAGATCGACCCACAGGTACTGCTCGATTTCGACATACCCATCACCTCGCGCGTCTACGCGGCTGAAATGCACATTCAACCGCTCATCAAGCCCGGCTGGCAATTGCAGCCCGTGCGGCCCATCAGCAACTACCCGCCGGTGGTGGAAGACCTGGCCTTTGTAGTGGCCGGGGAAGTTCCCGCCGCGCATGTGCTGGATGCCATTCGTAAAGCAGGCGGCACGCTGCTGGCGAAAGTCGAACTCTTCGACATTTACCGGGGGCCACAAATCGCGGAAGGCCACAAATCGCTGGCGTACAAGCTGACCTACGAAAGCGTCGAGGAGCCTTTAAGAGAAGCGCAGGTAGTCGCGATGCGCAACCGCATTATCCGGCGAGTAGGTGAAGCGGTGGGGGGAGTGTTGAGAGAATGAATGATGTGGGAACGTAAGAACGCAGGGCCTTCGTAGGGACGCGGGTGGTGTGAGGCGGACGTGGGGACCCTTGTGGGCGTCCCGCGTCCCTAACCGAAACGGTGCCATCTCCCGCGCGTAGGGACGCGGGTGGTGTGGGGCGGACGTGGGGACCCTTGTGGGCGTCCCGCGTCCCCCTCATACAATCAATAAAATTACAGGAGGAAACGACGAAACCATGACATACGATCCCTGGAAACATCACCGCCACGCACTCCGGCTGAAAAACTACGACTATAGCCAGCCAGGAGCCTATTTCGTCACCATCTGTTCCTGGCAACGCCAACCGCATTTTCTTTCCCCGGAGCTATGTGAAGCACTGACCACCACCTGGCAACGTCTGACCAGCCATTATCCGACTGCAACTCCTGACGCCTTTGTCGTCATGCCAGATCACATCCACGGCATCATTCTTCTGGGAGAGCCAATCAAACTGGTCCGCAAAACTACCTTAACTAATATTATCAGCGGCTACAAATCCATGACCACCGTTGCCTGGATTCGCACGAAAAAGAGCCACCATGAACCCTATACGAAACATCTCTGGCAGGAACGATTCTACGATCATATCATGCGCAACGAGCGAGACTTACGCCGCATACGCGAGTATATTTTGCATAATCCACTGAACTCCCAACTCCGCATGGGCATCGACATCGACAACGACACCTGGGAAGATATGGTCAGGCGCTACATCGACAGCGAGGTGATGTAGGGACGCGGGTGGTGCGGATGCGGGGCGGGGACCCTTGTGGGCGTCCCTCGTGGCCTCACGAACGTAAACATACGAACATATTGGAGGGACTTACGATAGCATGATTGATCTGATTGCAACGAGGGACGCCCACAAGGGTCCCCGCCCTTCCGCATCACCACCCGCGTCCCTACGCACGGGGGAGGGT
>DAHVFL010000356.1 GCA_027316975.1 Chloroflexota bacterium
TCGGTAGGCTTCGGCGCACGCGAGCGGCAGGGCAACGTCCTGCTCGCCGCTTGAGTTGTGTCGTGCGTGGAAGACTTGTCTTGCTTGCCATGCAGTATCAATCCGAACCGTTCCCGGTGGGCATCTTGCGAGCGGAACCCTGGCCTGAGACCATTACCGCGCCTCAGAAACAGCCCAAAGCTTCCGCTCGGAACAAAAAGAAAACGCACAAGGAAAAGGAACGTCGAAAAACACAAAAACGCCGGGCACGCGAACATGCCCGCGCCCAGGGGTAAAAAACCTATACTTGTAAGGGGCTCTGCCCCCGCCCTGGCCCACAACCTGGAGAAAACCAATCTATGGATCGTCAAGAAACCATCGAATTTCTCATGGACCATTATGAGAACCCGCGCAATAAAGGGCCGTTGGAAGACGCGGATATCAGCCTGACGGGTGGCAATCCGGGGTGCGCCGATATGATTTCTATGCAGGCGCGCTTTGGCAAGGATGGTAAAATCGAAGAGGTTCACTGGGATGGCGAGGGATGTACGATTAGCAGCGCCGCGGCGTCGTATGTGACGGAAATCACACAGGGTTTGACGGCGGACGAGATCGAAAAGTTGAGCTTCGAGGACCTTATCGAACAGTTGGGACGCGAACTGGTGATGACGCGCCCGACGTGCGCGACGCTGGCCCTGGGTACGCTGAAAAAGGGCGTACACGAATATGCTATGCACAAGAGGGCGCAAGACTAAAGTCTGATTCTTGCGCCAAATTTTCGTTCCTGTCCGGGCTTTTTCTCTTATAACCCCAAATTTTCGCGCCACTGTGACAGGATAGCCAGCGCCTGGTGAAGCAACTGCTGGTGCGCGGGATCGAGCAGCCAGCGACTTACGCCGGACGGATGGGGCAGTGGAAGCAGCAAAGCGCCATTGCTTTCTTCAAAGGCGCCGATGCACTCTTCCAGTTTTCGCTTGCCCAGGAATGCTTCAATAGCCATCGCGCCCACCAGCAACACGACCTCCGGCTGTAATATGGCTAATTCGGCTTCCAGGTACGGGCGACAGAGAGTGACTTCCGATGGCGAGGGGCGTCTATCTCCGTCGCCGCGTGGATTGCGACCAGGATCGCAGCGCGTCAACGAACTGAGATAGACGTGCGCGTGTAAATAGCCGGGTGGAAAACCCGCCTGCTCCAACCACTTTTGCAGCATGCTGCCACCAGGCCCGCTAAACGAGCGCCCCTTCGCCACCGAGCGATGCCCCGGAGCTTGCCCAATCACCATGATGCGGTCACTGGCTCGCCCGTTCACAAGCGGACGCGCTGTTTTAATGTAGCCCTGTTCTTCGCATGAGCGGCACGTGAGAATGCGGTGGTGCAATAGTTGCAGGGCTGTTTGCCGGTCTTGCTCTACGGCGCGCACATCAATCGAAATCTTCGTCATAGTAGGCTGCGAGGCTGGGGCGCTTGTAGTCACGCGCCAGGTGTCGATATTGTCCCAGGTAGTAGGCGAGCGGCCATTTGTCAGGCTGCGGTTCTTGCGAACTGCCCTGGTCTTCTTCACTCCATTCGGTCAATGTGCTGCGTTCTTTAGCGACGGGATTCAGGAATTGGACTTTGCCATTACTGCCCATTGCTTCCACCTGGCCCATGAAGATAGCGTGATCGCCGCCGGGATATTCGGCCACGATGCGGGCATCCACGAAAGCCAGCGCGCCATCCAGGATGGGCGAGCCGGTCGCGGCGATGTGGTATGGCGCGTGACAGAAACGGTCGTAGTGTTCGGCTGAAGTGGTGGCGAAACAACGCGAAAGGGACTCCTGCTCGTTCGTGAGGAAGCTGACCGCGAAGTGCCCGCTTGCGCGTAGAAACGGGAGGGTCTGACTGGTTAAATCGATGCAAACAAGCACCAGTGGAGGGTTGAGCGAGACAGAGGTAAACGAATTGACGGTTAGCCCTGACAATCTGGCACCGGTCGCCGTGGCAACGACCGTCACGCCAGTGGCGAACTGGCCCATCACCTGCCGGAAAAACTCTTTTTCTATGGTCATCTACCGGAAAATCCTTTAAATTATGACATCAGAATAGCATGATGCTGGCTTCTCTGTATTGAGCTGTATAGTGTGTAGTATCATCCCCTCCACGTATCTTGTCAACTGTACGGAAGGTCAGTTGACACAATTCTGCCGGATATGAATATACTGCCGTATCATGAAAATGGCAACTCGCACTACATTCATACAGTCATGGCGCGAACGTAGCCGCCGCTTACCGGCATCGCTTGTTTTGGGGGCGCTGGCAATAGCGCTGGTGGTAGCGATTTTCCTGGGCGTCAACTTTGGCGCGATTGCTATACCTGGCAGCGTTATAGTGCGTATCCTGCTCAATAGCACAGGGCTTTTTCATTTCGCCCGTCAATGGGACCCAACGGTGGAGGTGATCGTGTTGCAGTCGCGTATGCCGGTGGTGATTGGCGCGGGACTGGTTGGCGCGGCTCTCTCGGTAGCGGGCGTGCTTTTTCAGGGGATGTTGCGCAACCCACTGGCCGATCCATACCTGATCGGCACGTCGTCAGGCGCGGCGCTGGGCGCAGCCATTGCTTTCGTCCTGCCATATGACGCTATTATCAATGGCGCTTATTTTTCGCTTACGCCGATGCTGGCCTTCTTTGGCGCTGTGCTTTCCGTGCTGTTCGTGTATGCCATTGCGCGTGTCGGCGGTCAGACGCCCGTTGTGACTTTGTTACTGGCGGGTGTGGTCATCAACGCGGTGCTGGTTGCCATACAAACGCTGATCTTGACAATCAGCCCTCACGCGCAATTTACCCTGGACAGCCTGTTTAGCTGGCTGGCGGGCGGCGTTTCAGTGACAACATGGATGCCAGATGTGATTGTAGGGAGCTTTGTTGTGGTGGGTTTTGCGCTGGCGTGGATGCTTTCGGGCGCGCTGGATGCCTTCGGGCTGGGCGAAGAGGGCGCGGCTCACCTGGGGTTGCAGGTCGAACGGTACAAACTACTCATCATTGTGGTAGGTTCGCTATTAACGGCTGCGGCTGTTTCGATCAGTGGATTGATCGGCTTTGTCGGGCTAGTAGTGCCTCATACGATGCGCCTGCTGCTTGGTCCGCGCCATCGCCTTTTGCTGCCAGCCTCGGCGCTGGCGGGGGCGATTTTTCTTATACTGGCTGACCTGCTGGCCCGCACGGTAATTGCGCCAACTACCCTGCCCGTTGGCGTCTTCACCGCCCTGGTAGGCGCGCCATTCTTCCTCTTCCTGCTGCGAAACAATAAGCGAGCTTACCGATGGTAGACAACAACCCTCTTTTAGACATGCCGGGCATCACCTTTGGTTATAATCGCCAACCCTTGCTCTATGATGTGCATTTCCAGGTGCGCGCCGGGGAGATGGTCGGCCTGTTGGGACCAAATGGCTCCGGCAAAACTACCCTGTTGCGGCTGATAAGCGGGGTTTTGCGCCCGCAACAGGGAGTGGTGATGCTGGATGGGAGAGATTCGCGCGCATGGGGCAGGCGCGAGGTAGCGCGGCGCGTGGCCGTCGTTCCGCAGGAAATGCATGTGCCTTTTGCTTTTAGCGTCGAAGAGCTGGTGGGCCTGGGGCGCACTCCCTATGTGCGTTTGCTCGGCTCGCACACGAAAGAAGATCAGAACATCGTGCGCGGGGCTTTGCAGGCGGCTGATATCGAGACGCTGGCCGGGCGCATTTTCAACGAATTGAGCGGGGGCGAACGCCAGCGGGTCATGGTCGCGATGGCGCTGGCGCAGCGGCCCGCCTTGCTGCTGCTCGACGAGCCGACTTCTCACCTGGATATCAAATACCAGATAGAGTTGTTGGAACTGGTGCAGAAACTGAATCGCGAGACGGGCGTCACGGTCATTGCTGCCATGCACGATCTGAACCTGGCGGCGCGTTATTTCCCGCGCCTGGTACTCTTTCAACGCGGCATCGTGGCTGATGCGACGCCCGCCGAAGTGCTGGAGCCGCACCTGCTGAGGCGTGTGTACGGGATCAACGTGCAGGTTGGCATCCTGCGCGGCGCGGAGCATATCAGTATTTTGCCACCTGGAAACGACGCAGTCGCCGGTGATGAACAGCACGCGATGCAGCCGCGCGTGCATGTCATGGCAGGCGGCGGTTCTGGCGAACTTCTGATGCGCGCGCTGGCGGATGCGCGTATCCCGTTTAGCGCGGGAGCCTTGAACATCGGTGATAGCGATCATACGCTGGCCCTGCGGCTCGCCCAGGATGTTATTACCGAGCAGCCCTACTCGCCCATCTCCCCTGCTGTGCTGGAAGAGGTGCGCCTTCGCCTGGCGCAGGTGACAGTATTGATACTCTGTCCCGTGCCTGTTGGTCCCGGCAACCTGTCGCTGCTGCGCGAAGCCGTGGAAGCCGCGCAACGCGGCATGATTACGCTGTTGCTTGCCCCCGTTGCTCTCACTGATGGTAACGCTTCTGCCGGGACTTTGACTGACGAAGATACTTTGTTGCGACAAACCGGTATTGAGGTGCGTGATTATACTGGCGGTGAAGGAGTAAAGGCAATACGCGCGCTTTTGCAATGCGGGGCGCGCGTAGTCAATAACGTTAAAGAAGTAGTAGAAGTTGCCAGGGTGGGGCTTAGCGGCTCTTGCGGCCCCCCGCCCTGATCGCTTGCGCAATAAAATGACGGCCACCTGCTCATCTCTCCTTTAGTTCTCCGGGCAGGTGTTGTGGAATGTCTGTGACCACGATGCCGGCGCGGCTCAGCAAGGCTGTTTTCAACTGGAAGGCTGTCTGGTTATGCAGCGGAATTTCCCACCAGTGCGCTACCACGAACTCTGGCAGGATGACGGTCAGCGTATCTTCAGGATACAACGTATGCACCGTATCAATGTAGGCTAACAGCGGGCGCAGCAGGGAGCGGTACGGCGATTCGATCACTACCAGAGATGTTTCCTCTTCGGGCGCGAGGTGCTTTTGCAGGCGCTCCCATTTCTCCTGTACCACCTCCA
>DAHVFL010000357.1 GCA_027316975.1 Chloroflexota bacterium
GTTGGGCGCATTTACCCTGACCTGCCTGGGGCTGGATATCGTGCGACACCGCGAAAGGAAAGTCGCCCGCAGCTTGTCTCGACAGTTACAAAACGGGGCGAGCAAGGCTGCCAGTAACGATGAGATCGCGCATGACCTGGCGCGTGATGTCAATGAACTATTGCACAAATCCGCTGACAACAGTAAACTGAATGGCACGTCTCATCCCGGCGGACTTGAAGCAGAGGCCATCCTGGCCCTGGCAACCCCTGCTACTACCCTGCGTGCCCGGCTACATATCCTCTGGAATCGCGTCGATTTCTGGCTGGGTGTGTTGACAACCGTGCTGGTACTTACGGCATGGTCCGTCAACCTGGTTTCTAAGCCGCTGGCAACGGTCTTTGGCGGTTCGGTCGCGGGCGTAGGTATGCTCATCGCTTTAGTGAATTATCGCCTGCAAACGCAGCGAGGCCACATGCCGGTAATAACAACTGGCCTTGTTGGACGCATCCCGGACTCTGTGTTGGCCGTCTTGACGGCTAAAAATGGACATAACGACCTGGTGATCCGCTCTGCCCTAAGTAGCGCGGAAGGTCGCCCAATTGTGTTCTTATATGTAGGAGATCGCAAAATAGCTCGCACGCCGAGTATATTCGAGGTGGTTGATCCGTATCTTGAAGATCAACGAGCCAAGGAATACTTTGGCAAGGCTGAGAATCTGGCGAAGAAGTCTAAAGTACCGCGTAGTTTTGTGTATCGCCAGGAGAAACCAGGTGTAGTTGCCAGTGTCTGGCAGGCGGTGCATCCGCGTGATACCGTCCTCGCGGCTGAGAACACCGAGGAAGTCAAAGATGTAAACCCTGATCGCATCCGTTATGAACTGGTGCCCGGCGGCAAGGTGGCTCACCTGCTAAAACACTGGTAATGGCCTTCATTTTCAGAGTGTCTCTCTCTGGCAGGTGATACAATACTATCGATCACACTGTCATGACTCACTTGAGCCTTGAAGAGGAAAAAAAGGAACAAATCGATGAACGAACGCATACGTGAAATTTTAAGCTGGTACACCAGCGAGAATCCTGGTGTGCGCACGAACCTGGCGCGCATGCTCAACCACGGGCGGCTGGCAGGCACAGGTAAGATGGTTATTTTACCGGTTGATCAGGGCTTCGAGCATGGTCCCGCGCGCAGTTTCGCGCCTAATCCTGCTGGATATGACCCGCGCTACCATTTCCAACTCGCTATCGAGGCAGGCTGCAACGCTTATGCCGCGCCCCTGGGTTTTTTGGAGGCCGGAGTTTCTGATTACGCCGGAGAAATTCCCCTGATTCTTAAGTGTAACAACCACGATCTGCTCAATGACGAGCGCGATCCAATCTCTGCCGTCACTTCCGGGGTGAGCGATGCGCTTCGCCTGGGTTGCGTGGCCGTCGGCTTTACCATCTATCCGGGGTCAGCCGAGCGCACCGAAATATACCAGCAATTGCGCGAGCTGACCGAGGAGGCCAAAGACGCCGGCCTGGCCGTCGTGGTCTGGTCCTATCCGCGCGGCAGTAGCCTCAGCAAAGAGGGTGAGACTGCTGTTGATGTCGTGACCTACGCCGCGCAGATCGCTGCGCAGTTGGGCGCGGACATTATCAAGGTGAAGCTGCCCGGCGCGAAAATCGAGCTGGCCGAGGCGCAAAAAGTCTACCAGAAATATGAGATTCCCATCGCGACCCTGGCCGACCGCGTGCGCAATGTTATACAGAGCGCCTTCAATGGTCGCCGCATCGTCATTTTCTCCGGCGGCGCAACCGCAGCCGATGAGCCGTTCTTTGAAGAAGTGCGCGCCATCCGCGATGGCGGCGGCTTCGGCTCCATCATAGGCCGCAACTCGTTCCAGCGCAAAAAGCCCGACGCCCTCAAGTTCCTCGATACCGTAATGGGCATCTACGAAGGTTCTATTAAGTAACCAGGAAGAATATTCATAAGAGAGAATGTGAACTGGAAGGCGACTTGTCGCCTTCCAGTTCACATTCTCTCTTATCTCACACCTTTGACCTGGCGGATAACCAGCGTACCGAGGCCGAAGTAGACAATCGTGACCAGGAAGAGGGTGGTATAACCGAAGTGGTTGGGCAACCCGCGCAGGACTTGCAGGATCACCGCGCCAATGCTGATGCCGACCACCTGTGGCAGAATGCCCATAGCCGACCAGATGCCAAGGAACTTGCCCGCTTCGTCGGTGGGTGGCAGCGCGTCCGCCGTTAAAGCCCAGTCTACGCTGGTGTACGCGCCGTAGCCGATGCCGAAGAACGCCGCTGCGATCAATGAGCCATACTGAGTCTGGAAGAGAATGAAGACGACGCAGACAACCGTCATGACCACGCCTGACACGTAGACCATGATCTTGCGCCCGTGACGGTCGGAGAGCCAGCCGGCGATCAATGACGTGGGAAGCGCGAAGAGCAGGAGCACCGGCAGGAAAAGCGTTCCCGAAAACCCCTCGCCGGAGAAGTTTGACCCGAAGAGGATGGTCTTCACTCCTGGCCCACCCAGCACGTCATCGAAGTAGTATTGCAGGAAGTAGAACACACCCCAGATGCCCATCATCACCAGGAAGCGTGCCAGCAGCACCCAGGAAAGATCGGGATACGTGGATGGCTTGAAGAAGAACTTTTTCAAGACGGGGGCCAGCTCAAATTTCGCATGTTCGCTCAGAGGCGTTTCCTTGACCGTAATTATCGTGTAGATTACGAACACGATCTGCACCGCCGCGATGAGCAGGAAAATCTTTACAATCTCATTCTTGTACAGGGCCAGCGCATCGTTTTTGTTGACGATAATGCCCGCGATTATCGAGCCGAGGATGGTACCAAGTAACTGGAACAGCCCGTTGAACCCTGCCGTCATGCCGCGCTGGTTTGTCGGCACTTTGTCGGCGATAATCGCGCTCCAGGGTGAGTTGGCGATATTATTAGTGAACTGGAGCAGCAGGAATATGACGGCAAAGGCGATCAGCAGTTGGGTTGAGGTAAACCAGCCTGGAGAGAAGGCGAATAAGACGAGCGCGAAAACGTTGAAAATGGTTCCAATAATCATAAAGGGACGCCGCCGACCCAGGCGGAACGTGGCATAATCGGAGATTGCCCCCACCAACGGGTTGACGGCGAAGGCGACCAGCGTGCCCCAGATAACCACTATCGCCAGGTTAATATCCTTATTGGCGTCGCCCAGAAACTTGACGACCATGCTGGGGATAACTATGGCAAGCAGCGCCTGCCAGTGGAAGTTGTTGGCAATCCAGAAGACGTTGATGTTGATCTGCTCAAAAACGGTTACGCGCCGCTGCGTAGTAGCTCCGGGAGTGCTAATGGCAATCCCTGGGTTCTCTGAAACTTCCATCAGGAATGACCCCTCTCTTGCATTCATTGCAAAATTAGTGTTGAAGATATATAAATTGTATAAGGGCTACCGCCTGCCGTAGGCTTGCACTAATTATACTGATGAGAAGGTGCTAATACAATGGGTCATTTGACCCATTAGAAGACAAAATTAACTAAAGATGAGCCTTTTCTTGACGAATAAATCGTATAGTGTGGTAATATACGCTAATAAAGACTTTATTTTATCAGTCGATGATAAAATCTGAGAAAGCAGCAAGTACTTATGCCAGAAGAGAAAAAACTACCGCAACCCAGGCATGTAAAGACAATTATTGTCGGTGATGAAAATCTTCCAACTCACTACGTCAATAGCGTAAATATTCGAGCAGGCCTTGAAGAGTTCTTTTTCACTTTCGGTACTGCAATACCTTTGGAAATCGCTGATATTAAGGATATCGAAAATATTGATAGCATCAACGCCCATGCTGTGTTTCGTTGTGCGATGTCAAGGTCTATGATGAAACAGGTAATTGATTTGATGACTAATCTTTATGAGAACCAGCCAGTCCAACGTGAACAGTTATTGACTTCTGTGAGAAAGGACGAGGAACATGGCGACAGCGACAACAGATATTCTTAATCTTCATGGAGATGCAAACTCAGAAGCAACGATTTTTGGGACTGAAAGGGTGGGTACCGGTACAAATGTGGGTTGTAACATCTATCAGGGTGTCAAGATTAGTATCGATAAACCTGAAGCTACAGCGATTGTAATACGTCCCTTTGTCATCGGGCTTACACGTTCAGAAGAAGGGTATATGGCTAGCAGCCGTATCTCTAATGCTTATGAACTTGGAGTAACGCCTTACCAGGCGATAAGAAGTTATCTTGAATTCCTTGTTGACGAGCTTATTTGGCTCAGGAAAAATGAAGAAAATCTCTCAGCCTCAATACATGAAGAGCTTTATCTTTTACAGAGTTATTTACGGATTGTGTAGTGCGTATTCATGGGTATATCAATTAGAGACCTGAAATGGCTCCTGGAAACCGTCCTTCAATTTGAGCCTTATGAATCAAGTCATCATTTAAGATATTTCCTCAAAGTGAACGGCAGGATTGTGGCCCGGACACATATTTCACATTCCAGGCGAGGCAATGAACGAATTGACGACTCAATGCTTTTACTTCATGCTAGAGAAATGCGATGTTCCCTCTCCATCTTAAAAGGATTGCTACAAGGCCAAAAGTCAAAAGCAGATTATTTTAATGAACTCCTCAAGAATGGGAATATTAACCAGGAAGAATTCGATATTTTATGCGGTAAGGGCAACACTAATACCTGGAAATAGCTATTCCACATCATGAAAGAAACGACCATGCTCAAAGAAAAGGTCGCCGTTGTCACCGGAGGCGGTCGGGGTATCGGGCGGGTGATTGCTTTGACGCTTGCCGGGGCAGGCGCGGACGTTGTGCTGGCTTCTCGCTCGCGCGAGGCGTTGGAGTCGACGCGGGATGAGATAGAAGCGCTGGGTCGTAAGGCGCTGGTAGTGCTGGTGGATATTCGCCGCGAGGAAAGCGTGCAATCGCTCGCGGAACAAACGCT
>DAHVFL010000358.1 GCA_027316975.1 Chloroflexota bacterium
CGTAATAGCTTTTGTTTCCTAAGTCTGACACAGATACATAAACAGATACCCCGAAAGCAGACTATTTGTAACTGGCAACCTGTTTTCGGGGTATCTGTTTTTTCTAATGCGCTCGCCTGTATTCAGGCATGGTGGGTGCGGGGAGCTAAGGCCCAGAAGATCATCGCGATAAACGCAAAGAACAAGAGCACTAGCAAACCAATGAGGCTATCGATCAAGTCTGACAAATCCCACTGGAAGATGGCAGCGAAAATAAAGACCAGTATTAACAAGGCTCCCAGGACAGGAAAAATTAACAGGGCGTTCATGCGAGAACCTGGCGTAGCTGGACGAGGTTCGTTTATCACATATTCCAGATCGGTATCAAGTGGCTCCATACAAAACCTTTCTACATCACAGGCGCAACGACATCATCACGCCTCGTTCTCTCTTTTTGCGTACTCAAAGCTAAGGTTGACGACAATAGCTTCGCGTTTCTGTCGCTTTCTAGAACTATTATAGCGGCTCAACGCATTGAACGCAACCGCTTGCTTTTCAGATTTCAGAGCAAAAAAAAGCGGCCCGCTATGGCCTTATGCGACAGAGGTGCGTATCGACGCTACCCAGTTACCGCTATCGTTGGCTGCTAAGGAGGCTGGCAAACCGGATGAGAGGAGATGTGGCAGCGAGCGAGAATTATCGAAATAGCGGCGCAACTCGTAAACGCTCAACTGGTAGGTCTCTCCATCGAGGGTCGCCCCGATAGTGCCTTCGGCGATTGCGCTACAGAGATCAGCAAAGGTTGGAGTATGGTTGGACACGAGTCACCTCCCTACAAAATACTGGTACACTCAACGGTATCGGTACGTTGGCGATAAACTGTATGGTTCGTGTTTGCCATTTATACGAATGTTAGCCCCGGTAAGTTTCATTATGCAAGCCTCTGCAAAAGAGAACACTGAAACTCAGCCAAATATTCCATTCGCTCTCTTACCCGGATGCGTCTGCCTCCTCCCCGTCTTGCTTATTACTATTATCTAACAAACCGGGGATGGGGTCAATATGCATAGTGTGCCGAATCAGGTCAATTTGTTTAATGACATCTTTGATGGCCGGAATAAGCTGCTGTGCGCCACTCTCTGTTTTAACGACGTAGACATCGTTGCTCCCGGTCTCGATGATATCAATGATGGTTCCCAATGCCGTATCGTCGAGGGTAAGGACGCGCAACCCGATAATATCATGTTGATAGTATGAATCGGGCGGCAGTTTTGCCAGCCTGCTTAGAGGAATACACAGATCGGCGTTGCGCAGCTTTTCAGCGCTGGTCGCATCATCGAAGCCTTTTAATTTCAAGAGGATCATCTCACCTTTATACGGGCGCACAGCCTCAATGACGTGGAGAACACGTGAATCGCCAACGTGAACGGCAGCGAGTTCCGCAAAACGGTTGGGTATATCGGTTAGCGTGCGAACTTTGAGTTCGCCTCTTAATCCAAAAAGGGCTACCACTTTCCCGATAGTAGCCCATTCAGTATTACTTTGCTTCGGCACTACTTCACCGTCTAACGCATAAAAGACAGGACGAGCGCAAAATATCCACGCTCATGCACCACGTCTAGAGAATTTCAAGCGATGTATGCCGCCCCTCGCGCGTGCCACCCGCGCGCAGTAAAGCGCGCATGGCTCGAGCTACACGTCCCTGGCGACCAATCACCTTCCCGTAATCGTCGGGAGCAACATGCAGTTCCAACACCAGGGCATTGCGATCATTGCGCACTTCACGCACCTGAACCGCCGTAGGGTCGTCAACCAGCGACTTTGCGATATACTCAACGAGTCTGCGCATGTTCTATCCCCCGGTTATTCTTCGGTCTGCGTCTTCTCGGCAGCCTTGCTCTGCTCGAAACGCGCCAGGATGCCTGAGCGTTTGAGCAGCGATGTAACGGAATCAGTGGGCTGCGCGCCCTCTTTCAGCCAGCTCAGGGCCTTTTCCGCGTCGATCTGGATGGCGGATGGCTCAACCCGAGGGTTATACCAGCCGAGATTTTCGATAATGCGACCATCGCGTGGCGAACGGGAATCGGCCACGACGACGCGATAGCTGGGGGCTTTTTTCTTCCCCACACGTTTCAAACGAATTTTAACAGTCATGCGTTTATTCTCTCACCTTTTCCCCCTGGGTCTTGCTCTTTGTCCCAATGCGGGGGTCTGTAATTTGCAAGCGCCGCATCCCATCGCAGCGCGAAAAGCGTTCGTTCCTGAACTACGGCACGCCTAGAATAGCACGCCGCGGCCAAATTGTCAATTAAATAGGAGCCGGATTTCTGGTGGTAAGATAGTCAACAATACAAAGAATAATAGCAATGAGAGGAAAAACAGCGCAGCAATGATACAGAGTACAGCTACCGAACTCTTACAGCGTATTGAACAACGTGTAGCCAATGTGGGGATCATCGGCCTGGGTTACGTGGGCCTGCCCCTGGCAGTCGAATTCGCGCGCGGCGGCTTTCGCGTGCTGGGTTTCGATATCGATCAGGCTCGCGTTGACGCGCTGAACAGGGGCGTCTGTCATACCGGCGATGTGGATGATCGAGTATTTCAGCAGGCTCTGGCAACGCGGTTAGAGGTGACGAACAATTTTGATCGCTTATCCGAAGCGGACGTGATAATCATCTGCGTGCCAACGCCCCTGGACAACAACAAAGAGCCGGATATTTCGCATATCATGAGCGCGGCAGAGCAGATCGCGTGCTGCCTGCGCCGGGGGCAGTTTATTCTACTTGAAAGCACAACTTTTCCTGGCACAACCGGGGAACTCCTGCTGCCGCTTTTCGAGCGGCGGGGGCTACATGTAGGCAGTGACTACTGGCTGGCATTTTCGCCCGAACGCATCGATCCCGGCAACAAACGTTTCACAATGCGCTCCATACCGCGTGTAGTGGGCGGCGTGACCGCCCATTGTACGCGACTAGCCACCGCCCTCTACTCCACGATAGTGGAAAAAGTGGTGCCGGTCAGTTCGCCTGCAGCCGCCGAACTGGTCAAGTTGCTCGAAAACACCTATCGCGCCGTCAATATCGGGCTTGCTAACGAGTTCGCGCAGGTGGCTGATATTTTGCGCGTCGATATCTGGGAAGTGATCGACGCGGCAGCCACCAAGCCTTACGGATTCACGCCTTTCTATCCCGGCCCAGGGCCGGGCGGTCATTGCATCCCCATTGACCCCCTCTACCTCTCGTGGAAATTGCGCTCGCTGCGCTACCGCGCCCGTTTCATCGAGCTGGCCTGCGAGATCAACCAGGAAATGCCCGAATTTGTGGTAGACCTGGTGGCACGCGCCCTCAACGAACACGGTAAATGCCTGAACGGATCGTATATCCTGGCATTGGGGGCTACCTATAAGCGCGACACCTGCGATATACGCGAATCGCCCGCGCTGGACGTGATGCGCCTCCTGCTACAACGCCGCGCGCGCCTGGCTTATGTCGATCAATACATTCCCAGTCTGAAACTGAACGACATCACCTATCACACGAAAATGCTTACAGGAGAAACACTGCGAGAAGCGGACTGCGTGCTGATCCTCACCGATCATTCCGACGTGGATTACGCCCAGGTGGCGCAGGAAGCGCGGCTGGTTGTCGATACGCGCAACGCTACCGGCTCGCTGCCACAGGCTCCGCATGTCTGGCGTATGTCGCGGCCATGCGCCCGCGGGCAAACACAAAGAGGAGCGGCCTGATGTTCTTCACCCTCAACTACCACATCATCAACCGCGCCATCTGTGACAAGATAGCCATTTCTGAAGAAGCTTTTGAGCAACAGCTTGCGTATCTACGCGAACACGGCTATACCTCACTCTCGCTGGCGCAGGCTATCGCGGATATCGATGGCACGCAGAAAGCGCCGTCGCGTTCGATACTGCTGACTTTTGATGATGGCTATGCTGACACTGCGCACGTGGCTCTACCACTTTTGCAAGCGTATGGCATGCGTGCTGCGCTATTTGTCATTACGGGCTATATCGGCCAGAGCAATCGCTGGAATACCAGAGCCTGCTACGACGCGCAGCATATGAACTGGAACGACCTGCGCCACTGGCACGCAAGTGGCGGCGATATAGGGGGACATAGCCACCTGCACTACTGCATGACTCGTCTTGGCTACGATGAACTGCAAGAAACGGTGAGACGAAACAAACGCCTGATCGAAAAAGAGACAGGCGTCTCGCCGCGCGCCTTCGCCTATCCCTACGGGCGCTTTAATCAGGCCGTTATCGATGTGGTACGCCAGCAGTACGAACTTGCCTTCGCGACGGACGACGGTCAATGGAATACCAACGCTAATCGCTATGCTATCAATCGACTGACCGTTTCCCCCACGTGGACTATCGAGACCTTCGCACGACAGCTTCAGTTTAGGTACCTGCATGTTCACACTTTAGAAAGCGCAAACTGACCATGCTTTTAACGCGCAAACTCTTCCTTCAATTCGTCGCGGTACTCTTTCAGCAATTTCCTGACCTTCGGGTCGATCACAGCCATGCAGTAGGGCTGGTAGCTGTTCCTGTCGTAATACTCCTGGTGATAGTCCTCTGCGGGATAGAAGTTGGTGAACGGCTCAATTTCCGTCACAACAGGCTTGCGGTAGGCGCCTGATGTGTCTATGGCTTCTTTCGATGCCAGGGCTATACGTTTTTGTTCGTCGCCCTGGTAGTAAATTCCCGAACGATACTGGGTACCGACATCATTGCCCTGGCGGTTCAACGTGGTAGGATCATGCACATGCCAGAAAATTTCCAGCAGTCGGTCATAGGAGATGACCGACGGGTCGAATGTGACCTGCACAGCCTCAGCCGCCCCGGTTCTCCCCGAACAGACGGCTTCATACGAAGGATTGGCTACTTTCGACGACGCATAGCCTGAGACAACAGACGACACACCCCTGAGC
>DAHVFL010000359.1 GCA_027316975.1 Chloroflexota bacterium
TCGCTGGCCTGCTCGCCTTCTACCGCTCTGCGAGTGGGGATGCGCCGTTGAAATCTGCCTCGATTGTGTCGATGGTCAGGTGTTACGCGTGGCACCTGTCCAGGAGGGGTACCGCTTCACTTTCCAAGCAGCGTCCCTCGAAGAGTGGTTACAGCTGTGGACGCTCGGAGAGCTGTACCACTAAGACCTCCTCTCTCCTATTGAGGGGGGGACATGCGACAACACGGCTCTTGCATTGTAAGCCCTGCACAAGCTCCGGGCAAACAAGCCGATGAGAAGGAATGGGTATCCGTTTCGCCAAATATTGTGAGAAAAGCTGCCAGAAATGTATGATGATAAGGGTGACATCTCGCTCAACATTGCTGAGCTTCTGCAAAATATAGGTAACAAACATTAGTATAGGCTAGACCTAACGAGAGAGAACATATCTATTCTAGATTGATCAGGTATTGGATATTTGGGAGGGCAGTTAAACATGGATCACAACCAAATTGGCCGAGCCGTTATTCGACTTTATCATCACGCGCGAACTCTTCCCATCTCCTTAGAGACTGTAATGCTGGGTACAACTATTAAAGCTGGTCGTTATATGGAATTCGCAGAACGAATACGTCGTCGCGGGTCCGAGCTTTCCCATGATCAAATCACGACTTTTGCGAGGCTCGTTGGCCTCGACGAGAGCGACCTGCGGCTTGTTGCTCTCCCTATACTGAAACGCGCTGGGGTGCTCGACTACTCGACCATTGACGGACAAATCTCAATCGAAGAGTATGTCGGTGTTAGCGCGCCATTGCTCAATCAGGTTGCTTCAACATGGGAGGAATTGAGACCGTCAGTAACGGAGAGATGTGCGCTTGAATCTATTGAACTGGCTACAGCGGCACCGCTAGCTGAAACAGATCACTATGCTGCACTCGAGATAATGGGCTTCTCAGTTGAGATGCGGACCGAGGCGCTTACAGCGCTTCAAGCCATCGGCATGGTTCAACGTATGCCGATGGCTGGGGAATACATTATCTATAACGAGTATGTCTGGGGAAACGGTGTCGTCCCTATTGCTCGTTTTCTCGCCAGTCTCCCTGCCAACGAACGAGAGATATTGACTTCGATATCGGCAAATGTGATTAATCGGCCTGGCATTTCACTGACGCAATTCTACGATGTTGACTCCCGTATGATTTCCTCTGCTCGCAAGATTGGGTTCCTCGACGCAACGCGCGTTGTAACTAGAACCGGAAATGAAACCTTTTTTGCTTTTTCACCGACGTTAGAAAAGGGCTTACCGATCACTTCAACAGACGTGCTGCACGAGCGGAAGTTATTCGTCGCACATATTCTTTTCGGGCATCGAAATGCACCGTCTGCATATGGACGTATCAATCAGCCGCTTGTGCTGGTCCGGGCACTCCTTCGCAATGGAGAAGTGGGACCAGCCACGGCTATTAGCTCTGACTATCCGCTCTTGGAAAGTCATGGTATCGTCAAGGTCAAAGCATCATCTATCAGCGGTCGAGCCTACCTCTCATTAGTCAAGCCTGATGTGGTCGAAGAAAGCCTCCCTTTGCTAGAGGCGGCATTAGGAGACACGTCAGAAACAAGCACAAGTCAGTCAATTGGTTCTCTCTGGTTACCTGGTAGCTTTAGAGGTCCTGAAGATGATCGTCGGAATCTGCGCCCGCCTTCAGAGGCTAGCGGGGAGCTGTTCAAAAGTGCCATCATGAAGCTACGCGAGGAGGCTCAAAAGGTCACGAGGGGAGAACGACAATGACAGGAAAGGAATTGGAATGCCGGGTGGCTCGGCTACTAAACCGTGAAGGAGCATTTGTCCGTAAACGTGTAGATATCACGAGATGGCTAGCTGAGAGAGTGCAAATCACCGATATTGATGTGCTGAAGTATGATTTCGGAACCGATCTGTCTGTTCGCCGCACCATAGTGGAATGCAAGAGCGGAGATGCAAAATCCGCTCCCAAAGAGGTAGATCGACTCTTCTGGCTTCATGGTGTTCGTACTCTAGTTGGTGCCGAGAGCGCAATGTTGGTTACTGACAAACAACCAAACGCGAGAATTCGTTGGGTCGCAGACACGCTCAAAGTGGATGTACAAGGTGCTAACGATGTAGCTCGACGAGAAAACATCATCGGAGTGGTGACAAATGCAGCTTGGGGCGCGCATGATCCTGAATATATTCAAACCGAAGAACGTATCTTTAGGTCTGTAAAGGACGATCGAGACCTTCAGACTGCTGTTTGGTTTTTTCGTTCAGGATTCTGGTTCCTTGACCCGGGCATTGCACTTAAGCGCACTGTTGCGCTAATCGAAAGTCTTTCAAAACGTCTGATCGACAGCCTTCCCTATGACGAAGCTGAGTCCATCCGCTGGCTCATCGCAGACGGCACAGTATGCTTCATTCTAGCTGTAACGCAGCTTGCGGGCATGATACTCAAGCTACCGCTCGCCGACTTCCAAACAATCATGACTGAGCGTATGAGTGAGGGGCTTGCACCAGCCGCGCAATTGAAACAGCTTTCTAGCGCAGTGGATCGCTATATGCTCGCCATCTTCGAGCAGGCAGGAATACCTCCCCATATCTCCATCGAAGCAATGGGTGCCTTTTATCCGACCCCTCCACCATATCTCGATCCTTTGCTAGAAGTCGTTGAACGTTTTGGTGAAAGACCATTGGCAGCGCGTAATGCCGCCCTCGCCCTAGATGTTCTTGTCGGGCACCGCATTAAGGGAGGCCGATTAGACTGGCCGGACTTAGGAGCATTCCAAGTTCAAGACACGGATGCTACTCTCAGCTTGGTTAGAGTTGCTCTCGCATTCCTCGCTGGAAATTTTGGATTGCCGAGCTTCGTAAGTGAAGCTGTTCCAAGCCGCAACATTATCCCCAAAAATGGAATGCTAAATGTCTAGCCATAGACCACAATGAATTCTGAAGTCTTGACGCTCTTCTCGAGCCAGCATAAAGTTCTATTTCGCTTCATTTGCAATTCGGCCAAATATTTGTGACGATAAATATGGTTTCGCTAAATATTCGTGAAAAAAGCTGCTAGAAATTTGTGGCAATAAACGTTACCTCACGCTCAACACTGCTGAGCTTCTGCTAAATATGTGTGACAATCACCAGTTATAGACGTAAATAGGTCGCGTTTTTCAATTATGCGATTCCCTCTCGCTAGAGAGGCCTGCATATTTCGTACAGGGTACGGGCCGGGCTTGCCCCCCTGGTATGCGCAAGTCCCGCCCTTGCCCCCGCCCTACTCGTTTCATACCCCCTTAACACCCATGCGTTACAATAGAACAAACACACAAGAAGGAGCGTCACAAACAAATATGTTGGAACACCAGCAAGACGAGGAGATGTTGTACTTCTGGGCGTTTGGCGACCTGCATTACCGGGCGCGCGACGAGTGGCACGCCATACATTCGCGGCGACTCGCCCCCATGTTCGAGGACACGCGCGTCCTGTGGCTGGACAAAGGCGCGCCAGCGTTTTGCGTCGCGCCGGGCGACATCGTGGACACGGGCGCGCCGGAGAACTACACGCTGGCGAAAAAAGACCTGGCGGCGCAACTGGGCAACATTCCTCTCTATCCCGGCATCGGCAACCACGAATATCACCGCGAGCGCAGGGATGAGAGCGCCCACACCGTCGAAGAATATAGCGCCGCCTGGAAAAGACCGCCGCGTTACTTCTGGATGGCGGGCGACATCCTCTGCATCATGCTCGATCAGCCCGATCCCTACCAGTCAGACCCGCAGCGCGAGAACATCAAAGTGATCTTCCCTGCGGAAGAGCTAGAGTTCCTCGACACGACATTAGCCGAACATGCCCTCAGTCGCGCCATCATCTTTGCCCATTGCCCCCTGCATAACACCGTGTTAGATCGCGACCCGGAACGTAATCTCGACGATGACTCGCTCGACCCATTTTTCTACGTCGAAAATTCGGATGAGGTACGCGCTATACTGGCGCGCCACGCCAACGCCGCGCTCTATATTAGCGGGCATACCCATTCAGGCTGGGGATCGCCCAACCTGGTCTTGACCGAAAAGCCGGGCAATCACGCCGTCACCCACCTGAACCTGATGAGTCCCTGGTACACCGGCAGGCATCGCGGCCCCCGTCTCAGCGCCGACCGCCTCAGCCTGGAATACTACCCCGACGATCCCGATGTGCTGGTCTCGTTCGCCATACATGTCTACCGCTCGCACATCGCCATCGGCGCGCGCGACCATCGCGCCCGCCTCTGGCTGGCCCAGTGGAATATCCCGTTGTCACATTGAGAAATGAGTAGAAGCCGGTGCCGGCTTCTACTCATTTCTCAATGTGACAACGTATCGCCTACCAGCTCATCCTGGGACAACGGGCCAATCGCGGAAACGGCCAGCGGGTTGAGCGGCGAGAAGCGTTGGAGAGCGCGCAACACCTGCTCGTGAGTAACGCCATCTATCGCCTCCTTGATTTCCTGGATAGTGCGAATCTTGCGTTCGTACCACCAGGAGCGGGAAATGGCCGCCATACGCGCGCCTGAGCCTTCACCGCGCATGACAGTTTCGCTTTTCAGTTGCACTTTGGCGCGTTCCAGTTCATCCATAGTCAGGCCGTCTTGTTGGAGCTTGCGCAGTTCGTTGACGATAACTTCCAGGCATTCGTGCCCCTGTTCGGGTGTTGTGCCCGCGTAGATGCGCAGCGCGCCGCTCGTCTTGTTGCTGCCCAATCCGGCGTTGACGGTATAGACCAGGCCGCGTTTCTCGCGCACTTCCACGAACAGGCGCGAGGCCATATTGCCGCCCAATACTTCAGCGATAACCTGGGCCGCGTAGAAATCTGGATCAGTATAGCCAGGAAAGGGACACATAAGCGCCAGGTGTTCCTGCTGGCGTTCCTCGTGTTCTAGAGTGATGCGCGTCACAGGCGTGGGA
>DAHVFL010000035.1 GCA_027316975.1 Chloroflexota bacterium
GCGCAACCTGCGCATCCCAATTATACAGAGACAGCACCCGCCGCTCCACCAGACTATACGCAGCAGGCACCTATTTCTACAAGCCCAAATGAAAACGCTCAACCTGTTTATACCCCGACTGCGTGGCAACAAAAGGGAGCTACGAGCGATCAATACAGCACGCCTATCTCCCAGCCTGCCGCGCAACCGCTACCGACAAAGCGACGAACAGGATTGATAATCGGCATCGCCGTCCTGCTCCTGCTAGTAGTCGGTGCTAGCATAGGCGGCTACTACTATATCAACCAATCGACGCCAGAGAAAACGCTAACGGCTGCTTGCGCAACATTCATCAACAATGACCCGCAGGGCTTTTTCAATCAACTATCGACCAACGCGCAGGGCCAGACAACCGGGGCGGCAATTGCCGGGCAGTTCCAACAATTGCAATCATCTCAGGTCGGTGGCGTTAAAGCTTGCACCTTTAATAATCTACAGCAAAGTGGTTCAAACGCCACCGCGCGAGTAACGCTTACCTTCGGCAATGCATCGGTTCAACCATCAGCATTTAACTTTACGTTAGTGAATGAAAATGGTACCTGGAAGGTGGATGCTACTGCTTCAGCATAGGTATCAAGTGAATGGAATGGCCGGAGTTATATTGTAAATCACGACATCACACTCCTGGTAATCAGCAGAATGGAGGACTTGACATGTACGGCAATTTGCCGTATACTCTCTTTAAGAGGAAAATTCAAATGAACACACAACGTCTAACAACTAATAATCAGCAATCAAGGCAAGAACGCTTAGAAGCTCGGGTGAGTCCAGAGTTAAAAAGGTGTTTGCAATATGCAGCAGACTTGCTAGGCTGTTCACTGTCTGAATTTTTGTTGAGAAGTGCGGAAGTAGCTGCAAACGAAGTGATACGTGAACATCAAATTATAAAGCTTACGACCGAAGATAGCCACGCGTTTGTGAATGCTCTCTTAAACCCTCCCGAACCAAACAGCAAACTTAGATCGGCGTTTGAAAACTACAAAAGAGAGGTATCTTCACATCTCTAACTAGAGCCTATTATGAGCTTTTAGCCAGATAGGGGATGTGGAAAGAAAACATTTTCCTGATAACCGCCAGGAAAGTGAGCCTCATCTATTTTAACCAGTTCTTCTCTGCCTATTGTACTCATCAAGCAAATCAGATATACTCATGCATAAGCGATAAGTTATTAGTTCTTAGGTTCAAAGCAGGCTCTAATATGGAGACAAATTATATTGCCGAGTTATTTGATAACAAGCAGCATCAAATTAAAGATTTTCAGTGCGGTGTATATGAGCTTGATAGGTACATTAAAGAGAGGGCAGGTCAGGAAAGTAGAAAAAGAATTACTGCTGTATATATATTTCGTGAGAAATCATCTACAAGAGCCATTGGATACTACACTTTGAGTTCTTGCTCAATTCAATTAAGCAGTTTAACTGAGGATATAAAGAAAAAGTTACCAAAGTATGAAGCATTACCGGCTGCGTTAATAGGAAGACTTGCGGTTGATATAAATTTTCGAGGGAAAAGAATAGGAGAACAAATGTTAATTGATGCCTTAACTCGTTCTTATATTTTAAGCAAACAAATAGCTATTTTTGTGGTCATAGTTGAGGCTAAAGATGAGAACTCTAGAAATTTTTATGAAAGATATGGATTTATACGAACTTTAGAGCAACCATTGAAACTGTATATTCCAATGGGGACCATCAAGAAACTGATAGATCCATAGGATGTTAGATAGTAGGATGTGCTTCCCTGGCCCCAAAAGCATGGACACTGCTTCTGCAAACGACCTTAAAAATTGAGAGAGCGACCGTGCGGTCGCTCTCTCATCAAGGTTGTCCCAGAGCAATGTTCAACTACAGCATAGGTATCTTCACCCCGCGTTCCCGCGCGCACTCTATAGCTTCTTCGTACCCCGCATCGACGTGGCGCATTACACCGGTGCCGGGGTCGTTGGTCAGCACGCGCGCGAGTCGCTGCGCCGCCTCCAGCGTGCCATCCGCCACGATTACCTGCCCAGCGTGGATAGAATAGCCAATGCCTACGCCGCCGCCGTGATGGATGGATACCCACGTCGCGCCCGATGCCGTGTTCAACAGGGCATTGAGCAGGGGCCAGTCGGCGATAGCGTCGCTGCCGTCCTTCATGGCCTCGGTTTCGCGATAGGGCGAGGCCACCGAGCCGCTATCGAGGTGATCGCGCCCGATCACGATGGGAGCCTTGACGATACCCTGGCGCACCAGTTCGTTGAATGCCAGCCCCGCTTTGTCGCGCTCGCCATAGCCCAGCCAGCAGATACGCGCCGGCAACCCCTGGAAGTGAATTTTCTGCCGCGCCATCGTCATCCAGCGTCGCAATCCCGCGTCTTCAGGGAAGAGTTCGAGAATAGCCTCGTCCGTGCGATAGATATCCTCAGCATCGCCCGATAACGCCACCCAGCGAAATGGCCCCTTGCCGCGACAAAACAACGGGCGAATGTAGGCAGGCACGAAGCCGGGGAAATCCAGCGCGCGCGTCTCCCCCGCCGCCAGCGCCTGCCCGCGCAGGTTGTTGCCATAGTCGAAAACAATGGACCCCATCTTCTGCATATCCAGCATGGCGCGCACATGCTCCACCATCGACGCCATCGAACGCCGCATATACTCCTGGGGATCGCCCTCGCGCAATTCGTTGGCCTCCGCCAGCGAGAGTCCGCCCGGCACGTAACCATTGAGCGCGTCATGCGCTGAGGTCTGGTCCGTCACCATATCCGGCACGATGCCCCGGCGCACCAGTTCGGCATACACTTCCGCCGCGTTGCCAATCAACCCGATCGAAAGTGGTAAGCCTAGCTGGGTCGCCTCGCGCACCTGGTGCAGCGCCTCGTCAAGCGTGCTCGCCATTTCGTCGCAGTAGCCCGTCTCCAACCGGCGCTGGATATGCTGCGGGTCAATCTCGACCGCCAGGCACACGCCCTCATTCATCGTGACGGCCAGTGGTTGCGCGCCGCCCATCCCACCCAGGCCAGCCGTCAAAACAAACTTGCCCTTGAGCGTGCCGCCGTAATGCCTTCGCGCCGCCTCCGCGAACGTCTCATACGTTCCCTGCACAATGCCCTGCGAGCCAATATAAATCCACGACCCGGCGGTCATTTGCCCGTACATAGTCAGGCCCAGCGCCTCTAAGCGGCGAAACTCGTCCCAGTTGCCCCAGTGGGGCACCAGGTTGGAATTAGCGATCAAGACGCGCGGCGCGTCCGCGTGCGTGCGAAAAATACCCACCGGCTTACCCGACTGCACCAGCAGCGTCTCGTTATCCTCAAGCGATTGCAGCGAGCGCACAATAGCGTCAAAGGCCGCCCACGAACGCGCCGCCCGCCCCGACCCTCCATACACCACCAGGTCATCTGGCCGTTCCGCCACCTCCGGATCAAGGTTATTCATTATCATACGCATGGCCGCTTCCTGCTGCCACCCCTTGCACGTGATGTCCGTCCCTCGCGGCGCGTGTACCACACGCGACCCGCTCCCGCTCATAGATGTATCGTTGTGGGGCATAGCTTCGTTGCTCCTTCGTTGGATGGATACTGTACATCATTGATGCTTGAAGTATATCGCATGGTGAGAATAAATGAAATTCCAGCCAGTGGTTGGTGCAGGGCCAGTGAATTATTGCCGTAAGTGAGCGGCTACGACTCATTCCCCTCGCTGGTGCTTCCTTCAAAAATCCCAGGCAGTACACGCCTGTACACAGTGAACCCGTTCGGAAAGTGGATCAGTGTTGTTCCCTGCGGAAGCGTTCTCTCATGCCGTAACGCCCAACGGTGTGCTTCTATCCATGCTTCGTGTTCATCTTCCGCATACAGGGGAACAAGTAGACTTCCCCTGATACCCTCATAGGGAACATCCAACATCCATAAGGTTTTAGTAGTCTCCATCTTCACGCCGCTCCTTTGCCTGTCGATATCTATATTAGCTACTAGTAGATAACATACTATCATATAAATTACTGAGAGTACAAGCGTAGTTCTCTCTGTCATAGGAGACTGGTACAATTGTCTCAGTTTGAACGAATGAGGAAAACAGGCCATGATACGCTTGAAGATCAAAGAGGTTGCTCAACAAAAGGGATTCAGCATGTCCCGGTTGTCACGAGAATCGAACATGGCCTATAAAACGATACAGACGATTTGGAGAGACCCGACTCATGAAGTCACTACTACCACACTCAATAAACTGGCGCGCACCTTGGGAGTAGACCCATCCGAGTTGATCGAATATATTCCAGACAGCAGGTAACGCTTCTCTGCTTGCGTCGCCCTTGTCAAGTATACAATCGCCATATGAAAAGAGAAACAGAAGATGTAGAAGGTTTCAGCGTTATACCTCGTACACCTTCTGTCCTGCTGGTTAATGATCCTAATTGGCAGCCGCTAACCCAAATCCCGCCCGTTCTAGAGGCAATTGTAAGGGCAAAATCCCGGCTACCGCGTCGTAGTTAGTAATGAAAATCTCTTTACCCATAGAGCGTTTGCCCTTTACAGTTGTCTTTTTGCTTTGATCGTCAGTGCGACTGATGGTATAGTTCCATTCCTTATCTAACATTTGTGTGCTCCAGTGATACATCCTTCGCACTTCAGGACTATTATCATACGTCAGCAAGAATCTCATACGATGGCTATATAGATGTAAAACTCGCTCAAGCCGGTAATGGCTTTCCCTGGTAAAACTGTGCGTATAGAATTTGTCCTGATCCGCGTTAAAGTAAGGCGGGTCAATGAACAGAAATGCATCATCAGGAGCCTGCGCGATAACTTGCTCAAAGTCAAAGCAAGTTATTTCTACTCCTTGTAATTTGGCCGAACATTTACGTAGATGCCCCGGCCAGTTTTTGGGTTGCATACTGTACTTATCGCCATAACCCCAGAAACAATTTTGTATATTCATAATCCCCGAATAGCTTGTCCTGTTCAGATAATACCAGCGAAACGCTCGTTCTAAGCCACTCGTGGGCTTATACATATTCTTGTAGTGATGATGCATTTCTTTTGTGGCGGGAATGCCATGCAGTAGCTCGATCAACCCTTCCACGTTATCGCGAATGGTCAAATAGCAATTAACAAGCTCAGGGTCCACATCATTAAGGATATTACGCGCAACTTTCTTCTTTGCAAAAAAAATTGAGGCTCCCCCCGCAAAAGGTTCAACGTAGCAGTTATGAGGAGGAATGTGTTCTAGTATAAGCTTTCGCGCATAGAATTTACCACCAGGGTAACGAAAAGGGGAGTTGATTTCTTCCAACATCATACTTCTTGCCTCTAACCTTAGAAATAACGTACTAGTGACGTATAAGTAACCTGATAGTAGCATAAAACTGTGCTCTTGTCCATTACCGAAACTTCATTTTCACTTCCGACATTTGATAGCCTTTTTCATCCCCAGAACGTGTAAAGTACATATTGTCTTCCACCAGCACAAGGAAAAAACATATGACACAACATACAAACAGCGTACAAGTTCAACCCGAACGGGCGTTATTAAAAGGCACGATTGCTGGCCTTGTTGCCACACTGCCCATGACTATCTTCATGCTGGCAACGCAGCGCTTCTTGCCAAAAAGACAGCAGTATCGCCTGCCGCCCGAAATGATAACATCAGAATTAGCGCATCGCGCGCACGTCAGGCACCACCTCAACAAGCAGATGGTTTTAGGCGCGACCCTGGTTTCCCATTTCGGCTATGGCGCGGCGATGGGAGCCGCCTATGCACCCCTGTACAGGCGAGTGCCTCTGCCCGCTATCCTGCAAGGCATCCTCTTTGGTCTGGTCGTATGGGCCGCCAGCTACCTTGGCCTGCTCCCACTTCTCGGCATCTCGGCATCAGGCAATAAAGAACCGCTGCGACGCAACCTCATGATGATTGCCGCTCATACCGTCTGGGGAGCCGCCATGGGAGCCACAGCTACTCTGCTCTTCCACAAACAGGGCTAACAACAGGGATAGAGGCAATATGCCCTGTTCCTATTGACAAAACCATGCAACACTCCTATGCTCTCCTGCATAGCAGCAAAGGAGGCTTTCTTTTTCATGGATGTACCATCCCTCGCGCGTGAAGTGGAAAAATATACACAACAGCGCTTACCACAGTATATAAAGGAGTTGCGCGAGCTATGCGCCATCGATTCGGATAGCTACAACAAAGCCGGGTTGGACGAAATGGCGCTCGTATTGGCGGAACGTCTGCGCGGCACCGGCATGCATGTCGATATCATCCGGCGCGAAATATGGGGCAACGATCTGTACGGCATAGTGCGAGGCACGGGACAGGGCAACATACTACTGCTCGGCCACACCGATACCGTCTATCCGGCAGGTACCGCCGCCTCGCGTCCCTTGCGCATCGAGGGAAATACCGTGTACGGCCCAGGCGTATGCGACATGAAGGGCTGCATTCTGGCCGCCACCTACGCGGTCGAAGCGCTACAGGCGGCGGATTTTCGCGATTACGGCGAATTGCGCTTCCTGTGCGTCTCAGATGAAGAGATCAACACGCGCCACTGCCAGGATATCATGGAGCAGGCGTGCAACGATTGCCAGGGCGCGTTCATACTCGAAGCGGCGCGTTCTAACGGCGATATTGTCAGCGCGCGTAAGGGCAACACCGCCTACACCCTCACCGCTCGCGGGCGTTCCGCGCACGCCGGGGTCGAGCCGGAGAAGGGGCGTAACGCGATCATTGAACTGGCGCACCAGATACTCGAATTTCAAGCCCTGAACGACTGGCGCGAAGGACTGACCATCAGCGCGGGCGTCATCTCCGGCGGCACTGTCCCCAACGTCGTACCCGATTTCGCCCAGGCGCAGTTCGACCTGCGTTTCCTCAAACAGGCCGACCGGCTGGCAACCGAAGCACTGTTCCGCGAATCGCTAAAACGCAAATTCATCGAAGACGTGGAATTAGCCATCGAACACGCGCCCGACATCAAAGGCCCAATGGTACGCACGCCTGAGAGCCTGAAACTGGCGGAACAGGCCCGGGTAATCGCGGGACTGCTGGGCTTCTCCATCGATCATGTGCTGACAGGCGGCGCGTCCGATGCCAGTTATACATCTGCCTGTGGTATCCCCTCGCTGGACGGCCTCGGCCCCATCGGCGGGCGCGATCACAGTCCGTTTGAATACCTTGAACTGGATAGCGTTGCCCCGCGCGCCGCCCTGCTCGCCGGGCTGATCGCCACCACCGGCCAGACACTCAGACGTTGACCAGGGCAGGGGCAGAGCTACAGCCCGTACCCTGCTACGAAGCGGATTTCTTCTCCCGTACAGGGTACGGGCTGTAGCTCTGCCCCTGCCCTGGTCACTCGCAGACTTCTTCATCTTGTCCCTCTCTACCCCCTGTGCTATAATCTGACATGAAACCGTGTTGCGAGCGCACAGAAAGTCTATCATCAAAGGAATTTCTCCATGTTTGATCCGAACAGCGAGTTAGAAGCGCGATACCAATCAGTCATGACCACCCCTGACTGGTATCAGACAAATATACCTTGCCAGGTAGGGTGTCCCGCCCATACCGACGTTTCAACCTACATCGGGCTGATTTCACAGGCGCGCTTCGACGAGGCCTACCTGTTGAATCGCAAATGCAATATTGTCCCCGGTGTGCTGGGGCGCACCTGTGCTCGTCCTTGCGAGCCGGTCTGCCGCCGCAACAAAATCGATGGCAAACCTATCGCTATCTGCTGGCTGAAACGCGCCTCCGCCGACCATCGCGAATATCAACACCGCGCTGAAAAGCCGCCCATCACCAGAGAGAAAACGGTGGCTATTGTTGGCGCGGGTTCCGCTGGCCTGGCCTGCGCGCGTGACCTGCGCGAAATGGGCTATCCTGTCACTATCTATGAAGCTGACGCCGTCGCCGGCGGCGTGATGGTCAATGGTATTCCCGTCTGGCGTCTACCGCGTACCGTCACCTACGAAGAAACCACCCGGTACATGGCTGACCTTGGCGTCGATGTTCTCTACAACACGCGCGTCGGGCGCGACATCACCGTGACCGACCTGCTCAAGCAATACGACGCCGTCTACCTGGGAGCCGGTTGTTACGTCTCCAATGACATCACCGGCCCCGACAACAAGATCGTTCCCGGCGCTGACCTCAAAGGCGTTGAGCACGGCATTAAACTGCTGGCGAAGACCAACTTTGGCGAACCCGCCTTCATCGGCAAAAAGGTCGTCGTCCTGGGTGGCGGCTTCACCGCCATGGACTGCTGCCGCACCTCCATCCGCTTCGGCGCGGACAAGGTGTACGTCCTCTATCGCCGCTCAAAGGAAGAGATGGGTTCCGACGAGTACGAAGTCGATGAAGCCGAATTTGAACACGTCGAGTTCATGTATCTCGTCTCCCAGCTTGAGGTCACGACTAAAGATGGCGTGCATGTCAGCGGCCTGAAAGTCATTCGTAACAAACTGGGCGACCCCGACGCCAGTGGCCGTCGCCGACCAATTCCGGTTCCCGGCAGCGAATTCATCATCGAAGCCGATACCGTTATTGCCGCCTTCGGCCAGTACAGCGATGCCTCGTGGGTGCAGGCCAAAGAACTCAACCTGCAAGTCAACAGGCGCAACGGCGTTCCACTGGTTGATCGCGAAACCTGGATGACCAATTACCCCGGCCTCTTCGCCGGTGGCGACTTCACCGAAGGTTCGCGCAACCTCATCGGCGCGATTGGCGATGGGCGCGATGCCGCCATTGCCATCAACCGCTACCTCGGCGGCGCGGATAAACCCGCCGAAGCCGCGGAAGAAATCGAGTTGCCTGACTACCGGCGCGGCATGGTGGACGATTACGAGTCCATCCCGTTCCAGATGATGCCCGGCCTGCCGCTCAAAGACCGCTATAGCAATACCCGCGAAACGGAAACCGGCTACACGCCCGAACAGGCCGTCGAGCAGGCGCGCCGCTGCCTGCAGTGCCAGTTGAACATCATGATCGACCCCTCCATCTGTATCCTCTGCTCCGGCTGTGTAGACATCTGCCCCTACGACTGCATCAGCATGGAGGGACTCTCGCGTGTCGTCAAAGGCGATCTCATGCACCAGGGAACCGAAAACTGGCGTGGTGGCGCGGACATGATCATCGACGAGGAAAAGTGCATTCGCTGCGGGCTGTGCATCGTGCGCTGCCCCACCGACGCCATCTCAATGGTACAATTCGAGGTCGCCAGCCCCAACGACCGCTGGACCGTCTCGAAAATTCCCATGCTAAATATTCGCTAAGGGTGTACAATAGAAACCAGGGCATGTGGGGCAAATTACCAGGGTGGGGACAGAGCCGCCGCCCACCATCTGTCATCCTGAGCGCAGCGAAGGATCTCCCGCCGGGCAGTGTGCAGATCCTTCGCTGCGCTCAGGATGACAAGCGGGACCAGGGCGGGGGCAAGCCCCGCCCTGGCCGTCCAACGCTCACATCGCCCTGACTGTTCCACCCCTCTGCCCTGGTCATGGTCATCGTTCGCTAGAAAAGTGGGTTACTCTAATGCATCTACTATTACAAAAAAGAACTATCGATATTTTGAAAATATGTGGCGCGCTGGCAATGGTCGCCCTGTTCGCCGCCTGTGGCGACAACAGCAATACGAACGCCGTGACACCCACCATCCAATCTGGAACCGTCGCGGCGAGTACTGCAGGTGCGGGGCCGACTGTTATCGCGGTTGTAACAGTTGCGCCTGGGAATACAGCGACCAGCACACCGCAGGGGAATCCTCAGAAGCGGGTGATTACGCTGGCAGACCGCGCGCTTACCATCGGCCCAGTGAACAAGCAGGCAGGCACCGACGCTTCTACAACAGGCGTCAGCCTGACTCTCACCATCACCAATACTGGCAATTCTTCCATCTTGAATCAAGCCACGTTCTACCAGTTGATCGGAACCGGGGGAGATTCCTTTGGCACGCAATCCAGCGTATCGGCCAACTTCTATGGCTCGATACCTCCCCGGGGCAGTCGCCAGGGAACCATCGTTTTCCAGGTTCCAACGGGTGCGGTCAAAGGCATCAACCTGCTGTTCCGCCCGGAAGTCACCACTGAGACCACCATCATCCCATTGAACATATGATACGCGGAGGCATCGCGACTAATTTTCATTCGTTGCGCGCTTGACTTTTCCTTGACCATCATGCACAATGATAACAAGCCTTCGCGTTTTCCATATCTTTGGCTCTTATAGTACTTGTGAGAGATTGTCGTTCCCGTGAACGTATATCTCACATGCGAAGGTGAGTGTCCCACCACTCAGACGCTTTTCTCTACCAATCCAGGACTTATTTACTAAATCTTAACAAAACAGGAACGCTGGCCAGGTGGACAGCGTGTTAAGATGGTGGAGAGAAATGCCTGAATCTTCAAGGAGCGACGATGTTGCTACAGAGCTGGTCGGATGAAGATCTGGCTAAAAGATTACAGGAACGGGACCTGGAAGCTTTTGAGACGCTCATCTCGCGCTATTCGCGTGAAATCTTTTATTTTGTGAGACTCGTATTGGATGGTATTGGCGTTGCGCAGGATGCTGAAGAGTGCGTGAATGATCTCTTCATCACTGTCTGGCAAGAAATCGATACCTTCGACTCTGAGCGCGGCACGCTCAGAACGTGGTTGACTATGCGGGCGAAGTATATCGCCCTCGACCGGCGACGCCAATTGTGCCGTCGCCAGGCTTTACATGTACAACCGGCGGACGAAAACCGCCAGTGGTCGGCATCTGATACGTATGGAGGGGGAAACAACCTGGCAGGGTTGGGATGGTACGAGGACACCCGCGTGACACTGCCGCCACACCCGGAAGCCAGTATGGAAACATTACTGGAGCAAAGTGAGAGACGCGAGGAGTTGCGTTTGGCCCTGGCGATGCTGCCTGAGCTTGACCGTTATTTGATTTACCAACGTTATTACAAGTACGCTAGCACCGAAGAACTGGCAGCGAAAACTGGCCTGACCCGCCACGCTGTCGATACCCGGCTCTGGCGAGCGCGGAAAAGCTTAAAAGAAACGCTCAAGGAACACGCAAATGAGTATGAGCGAGTACGAGAACCAAAATCCTAAGGAGTGGGATAATCTCTTCCCCTCCACCATAGAGCCAGCCCTCCCTGATGATTTCAGCGAGGAAGACGTTGTTTTCGCGCAAGAGTTAAGCACGCTCTTTTCCGCGCCGGATGAGATACTGCCCCCGTACTTCGCGCAAACTCTACTGCAAGCAGAGAACTCGCGTTACACGGTGGTTGACAACGCCTTCGCTCAGAAGACAAGCGCGCGGGTCTTTCGCGCGCTCAAACTGCGCCGCCGTCTCTTTTCCCGCCGGCGATCCCTGCCTGGCGCCATCCGGGAAACAGTACGCGACATCACCATGCACAAGTCGCTCCTGGCCTGGGCGTCAGCTCTGATGCTGGTTATGATACTCACCGTCGCTTTTACCGTCCCCTCATTTGAACAGGGCGTATCCTTGTTGATGCGCAACTCGCGCAATGGCGTAATGAAAGTTTCACACCCGCCAGAGCGTGTACGCCGCAATACAGCTGATTTCATGCTCAATAGTCGTTCGTGGAACACGCACCCAACCCAGGTTCCCCTCATCACAGTGGGACGCATGTTAAGCTTTCCTATCTACTGGCCGCGATGGATGCCGGCAAACTATACATTGGATACCATCAAAATCTATGTAGACCCGAACAATACCTGGGCGAATGGGCCTGTTGTAGACCTGGTTTTTGACGCTGATACCAATCGCGCCGCCCTCAAAGGCACCGGGCAAATTGTGGTTCGCGAATTTAACCCGCTTGAACAAGTACTCCAGGTAGTGAAGGATGGGAATGTCTACCCCATTGACCCCGATCAGTATGGGAATAATCCCACGGCTATCTATGTAGATGGTCAGTGGATGGCAACCGGGAAGATGCCCCCCTTGATCTGGAAACAGGGCGGGCGCAGCGAAGTAATCTACCAGCAAAGCAACGTGGTGTTCTGGATCGCCGGCGATCAACGCGATGGTATCAACCAGAAAATATTGTGGAAAATGGCCCAATCCTTGCAAACCACAACATATACGACCCCAAAGTTGCTAAAAAATATCATCGCCACCATCTTGCTGCCGAGCAGTGCGGATTCGATCTTCGACCCGTTCGCCAACGATTTCATATACGCTGCATCCCTGGATGGCACAAACGGCCAGTATTATATGACCGTGAGCGCGTATATATCTGGCAAGATAGCCGCCTCAAAAAATCTTACGCATGGGCGTTGATCCTTGAGGACACGCTTTGCTTCTCAGTATGTATGTCTTCTCGTGTTAGCGACGCTGGCCGCGTGCGGTAGCGCACCGGCCCCACCCGTCCGTGTCACATCCCCTTTGCTCGGCCCATATAGAGCGACACTGCCAACTTCTCAGGCCCGCACTGGCAGCATCGTACTGGCTGATCGGCAATTTCCCGATGCCGTCAACCCCCTGTTTTCCGGCTCACCCGTCGATTTCGAGCTACAGGCCGCTCTCTGGGCTGCCCCGCTCGTTTTCGATAACAATTTTCGCGCGCAGCCCGACCAGTTGACCGAGGTGCCTCTACCGGAAAATGGCGACGTGCGCGATAACGGCAAAACCATCATTATGCGCCTGCGCCACGACCTGCGCTGGTCTGATGGGCAACCTATCCTCGCAAGTGACTTTCAATACTGGTGGCAGCTCAATATAAACCCCGATACCGGCGCTCTCAACGTCAACGGGTACGACCAGATCGCCAGCATCGATACACCCGACGACTTCACCGTCGTCCTGCGCATGAAACGTCCCTACGGCCCCTACCTCTCCTTCCTGCCATACGCCGCGCCACGCCACGCCTGGCAGCGCCTGCGCCCCATCGACCTGCAAAATACCCCCTCGGTCATACTCGCCCCACTCGTTACTAACGGCCCGTACAAAGTGGCAGGCTTCGTCAACGGGCAAAGCTACACCCTGGCTCCCAATCCCAACTACCGCTCGTCCACCTTTCGCGGCCCATTTCTTTCGCAAGTGATCTTTCGCGTCTACAACAGCATCACAACCATGCGCGCCGCTATCTCCGCCGGACAGGTAGATGTCAGCGAAGGCTACATGGAATACGAGCTGCCCGGCCTGGGTCGCGTATCCGGCCCCGCGCAACTGCTCGAAACCCCTGCCGCCTCGTATGAACACCTGGATTTCAACCTCACCAACCCCAACTTTCAAGATGTGCGTGTCCGTCGCGCTATTTCGATGGCAATCAACACATGCGCCATCATACGCGCCGCCCTGCGTATGCCCGACTGCGCCCGCGCCGCTACCCAGGTGGAACCGCCTCCCTCGCTCTACAACGACCCATCCATTGCTTCGAGCGCATTCGACCCGGCGGCAGCCCGAAAGCTGCTGGCACAGGCAGGATGGCTCTCCGGCCCGCGCGGCATACTCGCCAGCCAGGGCAAACCCTTCACCATTCGCCTCGTCACCACTGCCGGTAACCCCATACGAGCCACCGCCGCCGCGCTCATCCAGCGCAACCTCCAGGCGCTGGGCATCGATATACAAGTGTACACTTACCCCCTCGGCCCTTTCTTCGCTGTCTATAGCCGGGGCGGCATCCTGGCAACCGGCGCCTTTGACCTCGCCATGTTCGGCTACCAGAACAGCCCGGAGCCAGACGAAGAATACAGCGTCTTCCACTCCTCCCAGGTCCCCACCGCCACCCGGCCCAGCCCTGGCAACTATGGACGCATACAAGACCCTATCATCGACCAGTCCCTGACGCTGGGCCGCGACACCGTGCCCTTTGCGCAGCGCGTCCAGAACTATCACCGCTTCCTCGCGCAACTCGCCAGCCAGGTCTACCTCATCCCCCTCTATACCGGAATCAACATCATCACCCTCAGCAACCGCGTCCAGAATGTGCTGCCCAACCCCGATGTCATTAAAAACAACTGGAACATCGCCGACTGGTGGGTGAGAGGATAACAGTCCTACATCACTGGACGTTTGCCCAATGATCTGCTATGATTTACAATGTAAATGATGAATTGAGTAACCTGTAAACCAGAGTTTCTACCCGGCGCGTTTCCAGCAACGACGGTGGAAAGATGGCGCCAGACCTCAAAGGAGAGGAAATAATGAAAACCTGTGCCTCAAAAGAGCGGGGCTTGAAGCCCCATGGATTGCCCCACCTGCGCGTGCTACGCCAGCGTAAAGGGTTGAGCCTCGGACAACTGGCCGACATGACCGGCATTCGCCGCGACACCCTGACCCACCTGGAAACTGGACGCGAAGACCCTCAGCCCTATCACCTGCGTCTCTTAGCGCGCGTGCTGGACGTGCCCCAGCTTGACCTGGTCTCGTAATACGCTCGTTTTGCAACCCTCGTTTTCGCCTGTTCCTACACATAGATATTGCTATGTGTATACTTTCTTGCCGCCCGTAGACCTTGCTCCTTGCGAACCACGAAGCGGTAAGGGTCCAAAAAAGACAGGAGTATGACATTTGTCATAGCGAGCGCTGAGACATAGAGCGAGGGAATGTTGGCTCTTACTAGATGCCATCCGACCTTCTCTGATGCTGCCCGCTAATCTACAGGGCATCCTTCAAATTCGCGCGCCTCTACGGGCTGCGGCACACGCCGCCTGTCGAGCATCATGCGGGCAAATTGTCCCCACAAGTACCCCACGAACTTCAAGATGATGCTCGATATATAGAGAAGGGCAAAGCCGTAGTATGGCAGGGGCGACCCTGGCGGTCGCCCCTGCCATACTACGGCTCCGACCCTGGCGGTCGCCCTGGCTCATACTGGCTGATGAGCAACGTCATATCATATACTGACTTTACTTATTGCGTCCCGTCCAACGTTTCGCCAGAGGAGCATCATGAACGCCCCGACCACCACCACCGCCAGTCCCTTGATTGACGAAGCCACATTTCATGCCGGTGTGCAGTATATCGAATCGCTCTGGCAGCGAATCCCCGTAGGGAACATCGATATGCCGCTCATCGATACCGGCGAGGGCGAACCGCTGGTCTTCGTACCCATCCTCGAACACCTGGAATGGGTCTACGTCCGCCAGCTACAGGCGTTCAGCCAATCGCGGCGCGTCATCATGTATCGACGCCAGGAAAATCGCGCGCGTTTCGTCGGGCTGGCCGAACGTGCGGCGGAACTGCTGCGCGTGCTTGATAGTCTGGGATTGCAACAGGTCGATCTTGTGGGGCATGGCGATGCCGCGATGGTCTTATTCGAGTTCGCCATCCAGTACCCACAGCGTTGCCGCTCGCTCATCATCATCGCCCAGGGAGCCGATTACCAGATCGCCCCGCATCCATTCATCTGGCTGCTGCACGAACTCTTCTTACGCCTGCCCGTCGAACATCTTCTCCCCGCCTCGTTCTTGCGCCGCATCGTCATCAACTACATCACCGCTCAAAACACACCCTCTCCCCCACCAGGACTCCCACGCCACTTGATCGAGCAACAATTTGCCAAAATCGCGAGATGGCCCGCCGTCTACAAATTCTCCGTGTTGCCCATTATCCACAATTTCGATATACGGCAGCTTTTGCACCGCCTGACCATGCCCATTTTGCTCATAAATCGCGCCGGTGACGCGCTTTCTCCAGAAGCGAAAACACACTGGCTGGCACAGCACCTACCCGTTTGCGCGGGCTATCACGTCATTGCAGGCGGTGAGCGATTTTTCATGTACGCGCAGGCCGACCAGGTGAATACCCTCATACGCACATTTCTTACAGGCGAACCGCATCATACGTTCCTCACCTGACCCTGTTCTTATCCAATCGTATCTTTTATTCGTATATACCTATACAGTACCGCAAGTCGCGATACAACCAGGAACCCCCCTCCTGAAACAGGCAATCTTGTTAGGCGGGCGCAGACTTAACGGCGCGAATAGCGTACTCGCAATAAAAAAGGAGGAGGTATAATGAACATTCTCCCCTTTTTCTCGGTTATCATCGTGGGCGCTGGCCCGACCGGGCTGGCCGCGGGCAACCTGCTTGGCATGATGGGTATCGACACGCTGATCCTCGAGCGTAACCCCGGCTTGAGTGACTATCCAAAGTCCATCAGTATCGACGATGAAGGCTTGCGTATCTGCCAGGCCATGGGACTGCATCACGCCGTCATGGAACACGCGCTGCTGAACCTTGAGGCGCACTACATCTCCGGGAAACGCTTGCTTGCCAGGGTCGTCCCTACCGGCAAACCCAATGGCTTCCCCCTCATCTCCACATTTCACCAGCCGGCGCTGGAAGCCATCTTGCGCAACGGCCTCAATCGCTACTCGTGCGTCTCCATCCAGTTCCAGAGCGAGGTTGAACGCTTCGAACAACATGACGAAGGGGTTATCGTCACCGTCACGACGCCCGGCGGCGATCCACCATCTCGCCGCATCGAATGCGCCTATCTCCTTGCCTGTGATGGCGGGAAAAGTCGCATTCGCCGCGACCTCAACATTCCCATGCGCGGCTCAACCTACACCCAGAAGTGGCTGGTCAGCGACACCGAACAGGACCCCGACACCACGAGCGCCATCAAATTCTTCTGCAATCCTGACCGGCCAGCCGTGAGCGTCCCGGCCCCGCAGTTCCGACGCCGCTGGGAATTTATGCTCCTGCCCGGCGAGACAGAAGCAGACCTGTTACAGGAGGGAAGAGCGAAACAATTGATTCGTCAGAGCGGCGTCCCATATGTCCCGCGCATCACGCGCAGCGTCGTCTACACTTTTCATGCCGCCTCTGCCGCCACGTATGCGCGCGGGCGCGTCTTCCTGCTCGGAGACGCCGCGCATATGATGCCTCCCTTCGGCGGCCAGGGCATGAACTGTGGCCTGCGCGATGCCCATAACCTCTGCTGGAAGCTCCGCCTCGCGCTGCAAGGACATGCGCACCCCGCGCTGTTACACACCTACACGGTGGAGCGCCGCCAGCACACAC
>DAHVFL010000360.1 GCA_027316975.1 Chloroflexota bacterium
GCCCCGCCCGTACCCTATACGGTTTCGCCCACTCCCTCGTAGCAGGGTACGGGCGGGGCTTGCCCCCGCCCTGGTTGTATATCGCGCAAGCATGTGTTACCCCTCGAACGTTGCGAGCAGGGGCAATGCCTCTTTAATCATCTCCGCCGCCTGCTCGATAGGAAATAGCCTGGTATCCATGAGCAGGTGGTAGAGGTCGGGGTGATCCTGGCTGGAGCCAAAGTACCTGTTGAGATAGGCTTCTTGTTCGTAATCGCGCCGTTCGACCATACGAGTTGCGCGCTCGCGGCTCGCGTGCTGGTGGAGCATCACGTTTTCGATACGCCTGCTGCGCGGCGCGAATATGAAGACATGCAGGGTACGCGGCCTGTTACGCAGTAAAAATTGCGAGCCGCGCCCGATAATCACCGCGTTGCCGGCAGTCGCCAGTTCCATAATGACCTTGCGCGTCAATTGCCAGTACACCAGTTCCTTCGCATAGGTGGGAGGAAGTGTAGGGTTGAGCAGCGTGTTGACGTTGATCGAAAAGGGGCTGTTGGTGTGCAGGGCATCAAGCACATGACGCGCCATACCCAGTGTGCGCTCATCCTGGCTTGCCGCTTGCTCAGCATTCATGCCTGATCGCCTTGCAACCTCAGCGATAATCTGGTGGTCGAGGTACAGCAGCCCGCACTCGCTCGCCACAATCCGCCCGACCTCAGACCCGCCGCTGCCAAACTGGCTGGCGATGGTTACGATACTCTTCCCCTCTGCCGGTATGCCATCCGGTAGAGTCTCATCCTCTAAGACAGTTTCGGGAAGAACCTGAGTCGTGTGTTGCTGAGAGTGTTTGCGGAAAAAATTGAGCATTCCTCTCCTCGAAAGCTATTACTGCGCTGCTAGCAATATCCTACAATGTGGCGTGGCAAAAGCGCAAGCGCGGAGGACCAGAGCGGGGACAAGCCCCCGCCTTTCACTGGTAGGTTTTTTTGAAAGGTGCAGAAATGCGGTGGGAGGGGGCGCTTGCGCCGCCCTCGTCCTGGGCGGGCCTGACACGCCCCCTCACCCCCGGAATGCCGCTTTCAAATTCTCCCAGGCACTGCTGGACGTTTGGAAGGAGAGGGTATTCCCGTCCTTGCTTATGCGCAGGGCATAGATGCGCCTGGCTTCGATTTGCCAGCGCGCCGCGCCTGTGCTTTCATTGATGCCATAGAGAACCTGGCGGTAACAGGGAGCGGCGCTGCCCGCAAAACAGCTCGCCAGGTAAATCATGCCGTTCGCGTTGTAGATGATGCGCGAGCCTGCATAGACGAATTGCGCCTGCGCGCCCGGCTGGAAGGTCCAGCGGATCAGGTTCAACCTGGCATCGAATGCCACCAGCGCCTGCACGTTTGTGCCGCCACCGGTGTTGTTGAAAATAACCGCGTACACCAGCGAACCATCGGGCGAGAGCGACACGTTGGAGACCGCGACGAGATTGACATGTTTCCAGAGCACCCTTTGAGTCGTGGCATCAACGGCTTCGATGGAGCCGCCGCCGTATAAAATGAACGTGCTGCTATTCGCGATGATGCCCCCCGGTGTCCGCGTATCGTCAACGCCGAGTCCGCCCAGCGTCCAGCGTTCCGCTCCGGTCGCAAGGTCAAGCGCGTGGTACATATCGCTGCGCCGCACCAGCAGGACACCCTGACCTGTCGCCATCTGCCCTTCTTCCAATCTTGCTACCTTCGCATCTATTTCCGGGAGAGCAACGCGCCACTCAATTTGACCGGTTTGCGTGTTAAGCGCGTACACGTTCGTGTCTACCTGCCAGTAGATGAGACGCCCCTGCACGAGCACAGCTCCCAGGTCAAGCGAGGCGTTCGCCAGTTCGCGCGGCCCGTAAAAGCGCCACGCGGTGTTTCCACTTGCCCTATCCACCGCGATGAGCTGCGCAACCTGCTTACCCGAAGATGAGCGGCTGGCGATATAGACGAATTGTGAGTCCGCGCCCAACACCTTTGAATCTTGTAACGCGCCAGCTTTGACAAGCTCATTGCGCCAGAGAACCTGCCCCGTATAGCTATCCAGCAGGTACAGCGCGAAATAGTGGGCCAGTGGATTCGGGTAGGCCGGGTCCTCTGGCGCGTAGCGATAGGCCAGCGCGGCGGGTCCGTTCAGTACGGCCAGCGTGGTTCCCGCCTGTGTTGCAACCGGCGGAAACGAGAATGTTCCCTCGCCAGTGGGCATAGTCCAGCGGGGCGAGCCGTTACTATTCAGCGCGGAAAGCCGAAATGTACGATCTCCAGCGCCCGTCACGAGCAGCGTGCCTGCATTATCGACTCCCGCCAGCGTTGTAGAAGATGAGGACACCTGTTGCCATAATGCAGCGCCGTTGTTGGCTCCCACCTGCTTGATGTATGGCCGCTGCTGGTTCAACTGCGTATACGTCAGGATGCCGGAGCAAATGAACACCGCTACAAGCGTTAAGGTGAACAGGAGACGCGAGAATCGCCACAGACGCCGCACTGCCCTGAACGGCGCAATCGCATAGCGGGGCAGCGCGCGCAGGCGGCGGCCGGTGTTGCTCAACCAGCTTCTCAATGGGAATACCCATAGCAGGAGCATTGAAAGTAAACTGGCAATGGCGAAGAAGAGCAGCAGCGAGCGCAGCGCGGAGCCAGCGCGCAGGACCAGGCCAGCGCCGGTCTGCGCGCTGAAAATGCCCAGGCTGCTGCCGGTCAGCGAGATGATAGTGGGTGTGGATGCGGAGACCGCCGCGAGTCGCATCTTCCAACGCTGGAAACCGTTCCCGGTGTCGAACGCGCTCACCGTCTGACTGCCATCGCTTTGAGCCTGCTCGATCACGATCAGTTTGCGCGACGCATCGATGTAGGGCGCGAAGACGCGGCCCCCATCGGCGTTGGTAAAGCCTGTGCCGGTACGTTCCGACCAGAGCTGCTTTCCGCTGCCCGCGTTAACGGCAAAGAGCCATAACTGCTGCTGCATCTGCCGCGTATCCCAGACAAGACCCGTTGCGTAGACCGTGTTACTGCTGGTTAAAAGACCCGCCTGGTAGAACTGCGCGGCTGTCAGCGCAGTTCCATTTCCACTCGCGCCAGTGGTATCCGGTTGGCCCTTGAAGGACCACAGCAGAGCGCCGCTGCGCGCCTCGAAAGCCGCCAGCCCGGATGCTCCAACCGCGATGATAGCCGGCGCTTTCGCCTGGCTGGCGAGCAGGGTACGGGCTGGCATGGCGATCTTCCAGCGCGTGCCGCCGGTGCCAGTGTTCAGGGCGTACAGCGTGTGATCGCCCGCCACGTACAGCGTGTCTCCCATGAGCAGCACGGGCGGAGCATAGTTCAGCGTAGTATCGAGTTGGACTGTCCAGCGCGCTGTGCCATTACGCGCATTGTAGGCGGCCACCGTGCCCTTGCTCGCGGACTGAATCGTGTAGAGAGTGGAGCTATCGAACGCGGGTGTGAAGGGGTGCGCGCCCAACGCTGGCGCGTCTCCCGCTGCTCGCCACAAAGCGCGGCCATCGCTGCTCATGACCTGCAAGCCGCTGCTATTCTCAACGGCCAGCACATGCCCTGGCCCGACGCTCAAGCTAGAGCGTCCGGGCGAGGCCGCGAACTGCTGCGTTATACGCCAGGAAGTTCCGCTGCCCGCGAGAGTAAGTATTTGTTGCTGCGCGGCGGGCGCGGACGATACACCCGGCAGCGTCGATGTTTGATCCTGCGCGGCATTGCTCAACGCGCTGATGTTCGAGTAGCCTCCCAGGTCCTGTTGCGCCAGCGTTTGCCCGTTGCCGGCATCGATAGCATACAGGTACAGGTGTGTCTCGTTCACGTTTTGCCACCACAGCAGCGAACTAACGATGAACACGAAAAGCGCGAGCAGCATGGCCGTTCGTTTGAGCGGGCGTCGCCCAAAACGCGGGCGGAAGCTCTCTGGCCGCGCAAAAGCTGGCGGCGCTGGCCGTTCCGGCTCAACGACTGGCGGGGTCTCAACTGCCGCGATACTGGTTACTTCAACAACTTCATCCTCATTTACCACTGTTTCCCACGCAATCTCATCCTCTACCGGGATGACTGGTTCCTCCACGATGTCCACTTCATCCACCGGCGGCAAGGGCGTTTCAGGGATGTCTACCAGTTCGCTGGCAGGAGACAAAGGCGTTTCAGGGATATCGATACGTGTTACCACCGGGGGGGTCACGCGCAGGGCTGGCTGCTTCTTCGCCCGCGTTTTTTTAGAGGCCGCGCCGTTCGTTCCATTCTTCGTGTATTGCTGCCTGTGGCGCGCATGTGTGGACCTGGGTTCCTGTTTTTCGGGCATTGCGTGGGTTTCATCTATCGCTGTCTCTGGTGTTAGCGCGTTTTGATCTCGCTGTTCGGCCATCTGCTACTCTTTCCCTGCTGTAGTTCTCAGTTTCCTCACTATACCAAATCACGCGCAAATCGCAAAGCGCTGATAGAAATAACCTGAAAGGTACTAGTACCCACTGAAGGCAGGTAATACCTCGCTGATGAGCGTTTCGAGTGTTGTCAGGTTGGGAAAGCCTCCACAACTGAGCATAAAGTAATCGACGCCCAGGTCGATAAAAGGACGCATCTGTTCGATAATCTGTGTAGGAGTGCCAACAAAGGCTTCGCCAGCGCTGATATGCGTAACGTTCAGCTTCTCCACTTCTGCCGCGGTTGGAGCGCAGACACAGGCACCCAGCCAGGTGCGGCGCAACGTGGCTGGATCGCGCTGCACTTCGTCGCAGGCACGTTCACACTCCTTTGCTTGTTTGCGGTAATCGTCGATGCCTACCCAGGAGACGCTCCACCAGTCGGCATAACGCGCGATCAGGCGCAGCATACGAGGTCTTGAACCGCCGATCATAATTGTTGGTATCGGATCTGGTTTGGGTTCACACCACGCTTCGAC
>DAHVFL010000361.1 GCA_027316975.1 Chloroflexota bacterium
GGGCGAGAGATTCTTCGCTGCGCTCAGAATGACAGGGCGAGAGATTCTTCGCTGCGCTCAGAATGACAGGGCGAGAGATTCTTCGCTGCGCTCAGAATGACAGGGCGAGAGATTCTTCGCTGCGCTCAGAATGACAGTACCCTATTGCTTCATTTCACCAGCGCCGGGGCTTGTCCCCATCCCTATCAACTGCTACAATAGGCGCTGCAATCATTGTATCCTAAAAAATTGCTGAGGAATAGTGACACTATGAACATGTACGAAGAGTTTCAGTGGCGAGGAATGCTCTACGATGCGTCCGAGGGGCTGCGCGAGGCGTTGTTGAAAGAGTCTCTTACCGGCTATATAGGATTTGACCCGACTGCCGCGAGTTTGCATGTTGGCTCGCTGGTGCAGATTATGCAACTGGTGCGGCTGCAACAATATGGGCATAAGCCTATCGCGCTGGTGGGCGGCGGAACGGGCATGATCGGCGATCCCAGCGGCAAGACGCTGGAACGCCAGTTGCTTTCAAAGGAGCAAATCGCCTTCAATGTTGAGGGTATACGAGGGCAGCTTGAACGCTTCCTGGACTTTGAGCATACGAGCAACCCGGCTATGCTGGTGAATAACCTGGACTGGCTATTGCCAATCAGCATGATTGATTTTTTGCGAGACGTGGGCAAGCATTTTACCGTCAACTATATGCTGGCGAAAGAGTCGGTCAAGCGGCGCTATGAAGAGGGGGATGGCATTTCTTTCGCCGAGTTCAGTTATATGCTGCTGCAAGCCTACGATTTCGTGGAGTTGTTTGATCGCTATCACTGCGCGTTGCAGATGGGGGGCAGCGACCAGTGGGGCAATATCGTGGCCGGCACCGAACTGATCCGCAAGTTGCGCGGCGCTCGTGGCTACGGTATGGTCTTCCCCCTGGTGACGACATCGGCAGGCGTCAAGTTTGGCAAGACGGAGGCCGGGACGATCTGGCTGGATGCCAACCTTACCTCGCCGTTCCGCTTCTACCAGTTCTGGATCAATACCGACGACCGCGACGCGATAAAGTACCTGAAATTCTTCACCATGCTCAACCAGGAAGAAATCGCGGATCTGGAAGCGGCAATGGAGGGCGCGCCGGAGAAGCGCGTGGCGCAGAGACGGTTGGCGCAAGAAGTGACACGCATGGTGCATGGCGAAAACGAACTGCGCAAAGCGATGCAGGCGTCGCAGGTCTTGTTTGGCGGCGAAATTGCCGACCTGGACGCGCGCGATGTGCTGGACATCTTCGCGGAGGTGCCATCCAGCGACCTGGCGGCAACGAGCTTCGCGGGCGAGGGACTGCCCATAGTGGACGCGGTAATTGCCTGTGGCTATGCCACTTCGCGCGGCGCGGCGCGGCGCTTGATCGAGGGCGGCGGCATCTATGTCAATAATCGCCGCGTGTCCGATGCGCAGGCCCTGCTTGACCATTCGCTTTTGATCGAGGGGCGCTACCTGGTGATGCGCAAAGGAGCCAGGGAATATCATTTGATACGCGCGATCTAAAGCATCCCCTCCATTTCGCTTTTGGGGTCGCGCATCATCAACTCCGGCACGGCTTTATGGGGATCAAGTCCTTCGAAAAGCACCATGCTGAGTTGCAGGGTGATAGGCAATTCAACGTCGTAGCGTTTAGCCAGTTGCAGGGCGGCCTTCGTTGTGTAGATACCCTCGGCGACAGTGTGGGTGGATGCCAGGATATCTTCCAGCTTTTCGCCAGCCGCGAGACGGCGGCCAAGCTGCTGGTTGCGGCTGAGCGGGCTGGCGCAGGTAGCGATGAGGTCACCGATACCCGCCAGGCCGATGAAGGTCAGGGGATGCGCGCCCGCCGCAATGCCCAGGCGCGCGATTTCGGCCAGGGCGCGGGTGATGAAGGCGGCTTTGGCGTTTTCGCCGTACTGCATTCCTTCGTTGAAGCCCGCGCCGATGGCGATGATGTTTTTCAACGCGCCGCCGAGTTCGACGCCTATCACATCGGTTGAGGTATAGGCGCGAAACAGGGGGGTGCTGACCAGGTCGCGAATACGCATCGCTGTCTCTTCGTTGCTGGCTGCCACGACTGCGGCGGTCGGTTTACCCTGAGCAATCTCAAACGAAATATTGGGGCCGCTCAACGCCGCGATGCGATGGACGACAGAGGGAATTATCTCCGTGATGACCTCGGTCATGCGTTTGAGGCTGCCAATCTCGATACCTTTGCTGCAACTCACGCACAGGGTGTCGGGGCCGAGGTAGGGCGCGAGCAGGAGCGCGTTTTCGCGCATCCGCTGTGAAGGTGTGACAAAAAGCACTAACTGCTTATCGAGTGTCGCCTGCGCGACATTCGAGGTGACACGCAGGTTATCTGGAAGATGGAAGCCGGGCAGGAACAGCGTGTTCTCGCGGCTTTGCTGCGTGGCGGCGGCGCGTTCGGGCTGGTGTTCCCACAGCGTGACTTCCAGACCTTTGTTTGCCAGCAGGAGGGCCAGGGTTGTTCCCCACGCGCCACTGCCAATCACGCCAACGGCTGTCATGACATGAAATTCCTTCTCTAGCGATCTTCAGCCGGACTCTTGTGCAAGGTTTCAGGGCGGGCGGTTTGATCTTCGTAGACCGACGGTTTCAAGATGCCGATATAGGGCAGGTTACGATAACGCTGGGCATAGTCCAGACCATATCCTACCACAAAGCGGTCGGGTATTTGAAAGCCGGTGTAATCAAGCTCAACGGGCTTGACACGCTCGCGTCCCTTGTCGAGCAGAGTGCAGACGCGCAGGCTCATGGGTCTGCGCTGGCGCAAGACATCCATGAGATAATGCAGTGTCTGGCCGCTATCGACAATATCCTCAACGATGAGCACATTTTTTTGCTGCACCGGCCCTTCCAGGTCTTTGAGGATGCGCACCACGCCGCTCGATTCGGTGCTGTTGCCATAGCTGGAGATAGCCATATAATCGATCTCCAGAGGCAGATCAATGGCACGCGCCAGATCCGCGATAAAGGGCACAGCTCCTTTCAAGGTGCCGAGTAATAGCAGGTTCTTATCGCGGTAGTGAGCCGTGATAAGCTTCCCCAGTTCTTTCACTTTCGCCAGGATGATTTCAGATGGTAAAAGTATTTCTTCGATGTCTTCGTGCATGGTCTCTCCTTTTGATTATGCCGGTCAATGATTATACAATAACCTTCGTGATTACTTCTGAAAGATACATACATGTACAATACGTTCGGTTTTGCTCGTCAAACGCACCCGTTCATCGAGAGTGATACCTGCCAGCCAGATGCAATGGGATGCTGAAAAAAAGAGGGGGATGGAGTCACGCGCCGGGCGGGCAATGCGTTTATCCACCAGGATGTCCTGCACTTTTTTTTCATGAAGCATACCTGGCGGTTGCAATCGATCACCGGGACGCCGGGTGCGCACCTGCAACCACGCGCCAACTCTGGCAGCATCTATATATACAGCATAACGGCTTGCCGGCAGCAAATGCCATACTTCCGGCCAATCCTCGCGGCGCAGCGCGTCTTTTACTTTCTCCAATAAATCCTCTGTAAGTAATTCCGCTCTGGTGATCCAGGCTGTCCCTGGCACAGCGACCTCCCCCGGAATCGACAACGCCACCTCTTCCCCGCCGTTGTAGGGACGCGATTTATCGCGTCCTTCAATATCGCGGCCTGATTTATCGCGTTCATCTATAAGGCCGGTATGATGAAGACGTTCGAATGTCGCTATATGCAAAACGCGGGTTACGCGCATGTCTCGCGGGAGATCGAGCGAGCGCGCCTGCCGGTCTGCCGGATTTTGTAACAGGCGCTCAATTAGCGCGTAGTGGCGCGGCTCCAGGGGCGATTGACCGCCGCAGAGTTGGCTCGTGACGCGCCGCACGAGGTGCCGTTGCAGATTTGCAGGCAATGCTGCCAGCGCCTCTAGCTGTAAGGCGATGACGTTCTCTTGCTCGCTGAGAATGACCTGGGACCAGCAGGCATCAACCTGTGCCTCGATATAGTCAAAGTCGGAGCGCATCACGGCGGCGCTGCGTAAAAGCGTGGCGCGAAAGCCGGGGTTGATAGATTCCATGAGCGGCAGTAGTTGATGGCGGATGCGGTTGCGGGTGTATGACAGGTCGGTGTTGCTCAGATCTTCCAGTGGCTCGATGCGATGTTGCTGGCAGTAGGCCACCGTTTGCGCGTGGGTGAAATCCAGCAGCGGGCGAATGATGTCACGCTGGCGCGGCTGCATCCCTACCATGCCGGCTAAGCCGCTGCCGCGCAGGTAGTGCAGCAGCAGCGTCTCTACCTGGTCACCGGCGTGATGGGCAACGGCGATAGGCTGTCCCTGCGCAACCTCGCGCAAGAAACGGTAGCGCGCCAGCCGCGCCGCGTCCTCGATGGAGCGATGCTCAGCGCGCGCCAGCGCCGGGACATCGATTGCGCCGTCGGTGAAGGGTATGCCCCACGCTCTGACCATGCTCGCCACGGCGGCGGCATCCTGCTCGCTGGCCTCGCCGCGCAATTGATGATTGAGGTGCGCGGCGTGTACGTGGATGGCGGGATAGCGTTTGCCCGGTCCGCAGAGTTGATGGAGCAGGTGTAGCAGGCAAAGCGAATCGGCTCCGCCTGATACAGCTACAATCACTGTGCCGCCCGGTGGAAACAAGTGGTATTGATCGATAAAAGCCGCGATACTCTCTAGCATGTTCATGTCTAATATGATACGATATATACCATAAAAAATAACGGAATCTTGTAGGGACGCGATTTATCGCGTCCGCTTTGCGCGTCCGGTGCGATTTATCGCGTCCGCTTTGCGCGTCCGGTGCGATTTATCGCGTCCGCTTTGCGCGTCCGGTGCGATTTATCGCGTCCGCTTTGCGCGTCCGGTGCGATTTATCGCGTC
>DAHVFL010000362.1 GCA_027316975.1 Chloroflexota bacterium
GCGAGGATGACAGTGGGAGGCGAGGATGACAGTGGGAGGCGAGGATGACAGTGGGAGGCGAGGATGACAGTGGGAGGCGAGGATGACAGTGGGAGGCGAGGATGGTGGGACGGAAGGAAAGGCCGAGGGACTTGCCCCTGCCCTGGCTGGCCTCGTTACTCATTTCCCAGCACATCCCCCACGATGTTCGAGTACCCACGCAAAAATTCATCGCTGTTCATGGCCTTCTTGCCTTCGAGTTGCAGGCGATCAAGCACCAGTGCGCCTTCGCTGGTTGCTACCTGGAGTGATGGCGTGCTGTTCTCTTTGCGCAGTATAACCGTCCCGGCGGGTATGTCTTGCGCCTCCTGGGTGGTATATGCGTGTGCCGCGAGAATTTTCAGCAGTTTGCCGCGCCACGTTGTATAGAAGCCGGGCCAGGGCGAGTAGGCGCGCGCCTCACGGGCCAGTGTCGTTGCAGGCCGGCGCCAGGCAATTATGCCGTCTTCCTTGCGCAACATATGGGTGTAGGATGCCTCTTGTTCGTTTTGTGGCTGGAGCTGCAAGTCACCTGCCACCCATGGAGGCAGGGCTGCTAATAACGCGCTCGCGCCATGCGTTGCTAGCTTCGCGGTCAGGCTGCCGGTCGTGTCATCTTCTGCAATGGGGATGGCGCGTTTTAAGAGAATAGGGCCGGTATCGATGCCAGCATCGATCAGCATGATGGTGACGCCGGTCTGGTTCTCGCCCTGCAAAATGGCCTCGGGTATGGGTGAGACGCCGCGATACCGGGGCAAAAGCGAGGCATGGATGTTGAGCGTGCCGTAGCGCGGTACATCCAGCACAGCCGGGGGCAAAATTTGTCCAAAGGCGGCCACTATGTAGAGATCAGCGGAAAAAGCAGCCAGCGCCTCGATATTCTCAGGGCGTTTCAGCGATCCAGGTTGCCAGACGGGAATACCCCGCGCCAACGCCGCCTGTTTGACGGGCGAAAACACCACCTCTTTCCCCCTGCCTGACGGTTTATCCGGGCGTGTGATAACGGTAACAATTTCGTATCCCTGTGGCAATAGGAGAGCGGGCGCGCGATTGGCGATCAAAGCCTCAAGGGCAGGCACGGCAAAATAGGGGGTTCCCATATAGATGATCTTTAACATTGTATAACTCTTTCTATGTAACTCTCAGCGCCTGCGGCGCTTCACAAGCACTGTTGTGTGGAGATGCGCAGCCCTCGGCTGCGCATCTCCACACAACAGTGCAGACATTTGGAGAGAGTACCTGTCATCCTGAGCGCAGCGAAGGATCTGGCTCGCCGGACGCCGAGATCCTTCGCTGCGCTCAGGATGACAGACAGGACACTTCTCACGTTCGCTCACGGGAAGCCTTATCTCCACATGTCTGACAACAGTGCGAGCCTCCGGCAGTGGCTGCGAGGGAAATGTATACTGAGTTAATATTAGCATATTCAGGCTATAGTTCTCCTTTGAAAAGAGTACTTTTTTGTTGTACTCAAGGGAAAATGTGTTATACTCACTTCCACAGTAGAGGCAGAAGGCATACTAAAATGGGTCTCTCCATAGAGCGCACCGGACATTGTTCGCGTGCGTGGGAATGGGATACGGTCAATTTCATGCAACACATGGCGAGCGATCAACCTGTAGCAGCGGTATCACCCTCTTCGATTGCGTCAACCAACATTTCCAGGCTTAGCGTTCACACGCTTGCGCCACCAAATACCGATGCGCGTGTCATTTTACAACGCGCAGATGAGGTCAACGCGGTTCTACGGATGCTTGGAGAAGCGCAGACCAGCACTGTCGTGCTGACGGGCGATGCCGGAGTGGGTAAATCAATACTGGCGGCCCTCGTCTACCGGCAGTTGCAGTCAGCGATGGGAGGCGCACCCGCGCGGTTCCATAAATTTGTCTGGCTGACGCTCGGCCCAAATGCTACTCTGCCCGATTGCCTGGCCGCGCTGATGAGCAGTATCAACGCGGGTAATCTGCCGCCTAATTACTTGCTCCTTACACCTGATCAGCAGATATCGCTGCTCTTCAATGCGCTGACGTATCAACAAGGGGGGATGTTCGTCGCGCTCAATCAATTTGAGGAACTGCTTGATCCAGAGACGGCGCAGGGTTTACCGGGACGCGGCTCTATCGCGCTTTTCCTCCAAATGCTGCAACAAGACCTGGGCGGCAGTCGCATACTGTTGACCAGTTGCCGTTCGCCATTTGCCACCCAGAATGACGATGGATCGCGTGTCCGTGCTTACCTTGTTTCACGGGTGAGTATGCCAGAAGGTTCGGCGTTTTTGCAACAGCGGGGAGTTCAGGGCAACACGCCGGAATTTTCGCTGGTCTGGCAACGCTGCGGGGGGCATGTTTTCGCCCTGGCGCTGTTTTGCGCGTTGGTTGCGCTCAGTGGATTCTCGCTAAGCTACCTGCTCAACTCGCCCGATTACCAGTTTCTGTGGAATGGTGACGTAACCCTCAACCTTATCAGCCTGGTGTATAATTTCCTCAATCCGATTCAACGCACGCTGCTGCGCGCATTGTGCCTTTTCAATGAACCTGCACCGCTCGATGGGCTGTTGCTCGCTATTACTGGAGATGGCCCCGCGGCGGATGCGCAAGCATATCAACGCGAACTGGCAATCCTGCTGCGCCTCTCAATTGTCGAGCAAATGGCCGATGAAAAATACCAACCCTGCTTTCTGCTGCATTGCTCGATCCGGCAGTATACGAGAGAGCATTACCTGGAAGGGCATGATCGTCGCATTAGCGGAAACCTGGAATCCGCCGTAGGAGTTGCCTCCGAACCAAACCCAATCGCGGGGAATCCAGAGGCGCGCGATATCGGGCTGGCGGCGGGTCACATGCGCGTGGCGGCTTATTACCAGCGCCGGGCGAGTCGCCAGTGTCCACCACGCGGGGAGCGCAGAAGTTTGCGCGATATCGAAGCCCTGTTGGAAGTCGTGCAGCACCTGTGCCTGGGTTGGCACTGGCAACAGGCCTACGACCTCTTTTCGAGCGAAGGATTGCACGACAACTTGATGGAGTGGGGCGCGTGGAATACGCTGATCCGCCTGTATAGTGCGATTGTTCCACCGGCGGGTATTGTGACACGGCATGACGAAGCGTTGATTTGCAGTCACCTCGGAGTGCTGTACGGACGGCTCGGTGATTACCAGCAAAGCGCCCGCTATTACGCGCAGGCGCTTGCCACGCAGCGCGAAATTAACGACCTGCACGGGCAGGCCATTACGTTGATAAACCAGGGCGAATTATTGCGCGGCGCGGGTCATGTACAGGCGGCGCGCGCTCATTTCGAGCAGGCAGGCCAGATTCTGGCGCAAAAGTCGGATGTGCATTTGCAAAGCGTGCTGCTGCATAATATGGGGCTGCTGGCGCAAAACGAAAAGGAGTATCAACAGGCCCTCCAGTATTACCTGCACTCCTTAAAGCTGGCGCAGAACCTGGACGAACCATATAACCAGGGTATGATCCTGACCAATATGGGCATGTTGTTCTTTGAGCAGGGTCGCCTGCCAGAATCGCTTGCGCTGCTCCAGTATGCCTGGCAGGTTCGCCAGAAAGCGCAAGACCCCACGGTTGATGTGCTGGCGCGCTTCCTGGATGCTCTCGCACAGAAGATGGGGCCAGAAGCGTTCGCGCAGTTACGGCAGGAGGCGAGCAGCAAGCAGAGTGAGCTACTGGGTGGAATGAGTGGGAATATATAACGCACGATTCCACATGTTGCATTACGACACATGGCGTGGTATGCTCTTCCAGGTTTGTTGAGAGGCGTGTAACCTGCCAGCGTAATAATACCTGCAAGGGATTTACAGGTAATTTGTTCGGAAACGAAGGGGCGCACACCAGGACGGGGCTTGCATCTGCCCTGGTAATAGCGGGCAGAACAGAGAACGCGGGCGACTACAATGGTAGCCTACGTGGAGCATATAGTGGGTACACTGCGCGAGAAACAGGTGAGTACGCATCCCGACGCCACAACGGAACCGCAGGTGAATACAGGGCAAGAAGCTCGAGAGATTAGTGGGACTGGATTGTCGCGAGGGGCGAACGTGCAGGATTTTCAGACGTTTTATCAGGAAAACGTTGGCCTGATCTATCGCTTTGTCTACAGTAAAGTGGGGAATCGCGAAGAGGCCGAAGACCTGACTTCACAGATATTTATTAAAGCCGTGCGCGGCATGGATACCGAGCGCGGCTCTCAAAGTATGCAAAAATGGCTCTTTCAGGTTGCGCGCACCACGATTGCTGACTACTGGCGCAACTACTATCGCATTCCCACCAGTTCGCTGGACGAGCTATTAGATGCAGGCTGGGAAGGGCCTGCCGAAGGAGAGGCGCTGGTAGTAAGCAATCTACCGGGCGAGCGGGTAAAGCGCCTGTTGCAGGCATTGCCCGTACCGCACCGCGAAGTGCTGAACTGTCGTTTTCTACTCAACCTTTCGATACACGATACGGCGGTCAGGCTGGGTCTGACGGAAGCCAACGTCAAAGTAATACAGTTTCGCGCGCTCAAACGCGCTGCTGATCTTGAGCAGGTAGTCGGTAAAAGCCTGTAATCTACAGGAGTCATTGTCATGCTGAGCGAAGCGAAGCATCTACGTTGGTGAAGCGAGACCCTTCGCTTTGCTCAGGGTGACAGGTGTGACAGGAGTCATTGTCGTGCTGAGCGAAGCGAAGCATCTACGTTGGTGAAGCGAGACCCTTCGCTTTGCTCAGGGTGACAGGTGTGACAAGGGTGACAGGTGTGACAAGGGTGACAGGTGTGACAAGGGTGACAGGTGTGACAAGGGTGACAGGTGTGACAAGGGTGACAGGTGTGACAAGGGTGACAGGTGTGACAA
>DAHVFL010000363.1 GCA_027316975.1 Chloroflexota bacterium
CGAGCGCTACGCAATAGTGGGGGCGAATCTGGCAAAGCGCGCGGTCCAGGAAGCGGCGGCGATCTTCCGGCGAGCCATCCACCAGGCGCAAATCGGTCGGCGCGAAGAGTACCACCGTCACCTGGCCGATCAAATCGACGGCTTTTTTGGCCGCGCCATTGATCTTGATACGTTTGCGCTGCCTTTCAGGAGAGCCGGGCAAGGCGGGAGCGGAGGAGGACGCCATAAATGGCGTCCCTACAGTATCGATAATCACGATCTCGATCTTCGTCTCGTCCTCGCGCCGTTCAACTTCCGCCACGATACGCGCAATGCGATCCGGCGCGTCCCAGTTGATGACCTCGCGATCAGTTGTGGCGTGAAACGAATTGGAGGTGGCGAGCATAGCGATAGCTTCAAGCAGATTCGTTTTCCCCTGCGCGTTTTCGCCGTAGAAGAGTGAGAGACCACGCCCCAGAGGTAAGTCGAGCCGCTTGAAGTTGCGGAAGTCGTGCAATTTGAGGTGAGACAGGTACATGCGTTAATGTCCGGGTTATTATGGGCAAAGATGCCAGGGCGGGGACTAAGCCGCCGCTACAGAGATGCCAGGGCGGGGGCAGAGCCGCCGCCCGTACCCTACACGATAGAATTATATAACACCGAGCCGTACAGGGTACGGGCGGCGGCTCTGCCCCCGCCCTGGTAGTTGCGCCGCTTCAGTTCGCTCCGGGGCTTGCCCCCGCCCTGGTACATTTGCCCCGCATGGTATTAGCGGTTGATATGCATGGGCATAATTACGTAGGTGTAGTCATGCTCGCCAACGGGTCGAATGACGCCGGGTTTGGTGGGCGCGTTGGCTTCGAGCGCAACTTCTGAAGAGCCGATCACAGCCAGCACCTCTGAGAGGTACTTGACGTTAAAGATGATCTGCATCTCGGGTCCATCGACGGCGGCGCTGATTATGCTGGTATTGTCGCCCAGTTCTTCAGCCGTTGCTTCGACCGTCACCGCGCCGGGTTCCAATCCATCATGGCCACCCGGATTGATCTTGACGCGGGTAATGTTTGAGCTGTCGCGCGCGAATAATTCGGCGCGTTTGGCGGCTTCCGCGAAGAGCTTTGTTTCGACCACCGCTCGCGTGGAATGCTCCTTCGGGATGATCTGGCGAAAATTGGGAAACGCGCCTTCGATGAGTCGCGATACCAGGTCAAGCTGCGGCGTATGGAAGAGTACCTGGCTGCGGTTGGGCGTCACAATCATCTCGACCGGACCTTCGGCGGGCAAGATACGCGCCAGTTCGGTGAGGGTGCGCGCCGGAATGAGGATATCGCCACGCGGGTGATCATCTCCCGGCAGGGGCGCGACACGCACGGCCAGGCGGAATGCATCGGCGGCGGCGAAGGTGATTTTCTCATCGCTCACCTGCACCAGTACGCCTGTCAGGACAGGGCGCGTATCATCGTCGGCGGCGGCGAATGCGACCTCGGCTATCATTTCTTTGAGCAACACGGCATCCAGCATCACTGGCGGTTCGCCGCCTTCGGCGCTGGGGATGAGCGGAAATTCCGAGGCATCCATGCCTTTGATATTGGCATTGCTGCCCTGGCCCTTGACGCTGAGCGTGTGTGAATCGTCGGCGACGGCAAGGTCAACGGGCGCCTGCGGCAGGCGGTTGACAAGGTCGGTGAGCAGCTTGGCGGGAACGGTGGTGCTTCCCTCTTCTGAAATCTGCGCATCGACCCAGCAGTTGATGCCGATCTCCAGGTTTGTCGCAGAAAGCTTCAAACGTCCCTGGTCGGTTGCCAGCAGAATATTCGAGAGAATGGGCAGCGTACTGCGATTCGAGACGGCGTGGCTCACGGCGGTGAGTCCACGACTCAGGTCTTGTTGTTTACAAGTGATCTTCACGGCGAAATTCCTCCAGGCACTACCATAAAAAGTCCATTCGGTATCCCGGCTAGTATACAGGATTCATTTAAAGAGAACAAGCTATCCCCTGTAAATTGGGTCAAAATAGCCAGAGTGATAGTTGCAATACTACTCTACTATTCTATTTGTGGGGGCAAGAAGCGGTCAATGAAAAGTGTAAAGGAAATTCACGAAAATTTGTCGTCATCCTCGCCGAGCAATGGCGGGGCTTTGTATAGCCTGGTGGGGGTTTCCGAAAAATGCATGGGGGAACCCGCCAGTTTGATCTTGCCTGCGGTGGGATGGTCGCATTCCCAGACGTAGCCACGCGCCTGTATATGCGGGTCATTGAAGCTCTGGCTGACGCTGTTGATGGGGCCGCAGGGAATGCCGGCGGCGCGCAGTTCTGTCTGCCATTCATCCGTATCGCGTTGCAAAAAGGCTTCTTGCAGGATAGGCACCAGCTCGGCGCGGTTGCGCACGCGCTGGGGGTTGGTGGAGAAGCGCGGGTCGCTCGCCAGGTCTTCGCGCCCCAGCAGGCGGCACAGGGAGAGATAAAGGCGGTCATTGCCGCAAGAGACTACTACATGTCCGTTGCGTGTGCGAAAAGCCTGGTATGGCACAATATTGGGGTGCCCATTGGCAAGACGCGGGGCCTCATCGCCTGAGATCAGATAATTCGAAGCCACGTTGCTCAACATAGACATGGTGGTTTCGATGAGGGCGATGTCGATGTATTGTCCCCTGCCCGTGTGGTCGCGCACGCGCAAGGCGGCCAGGATGGACATGCAGGCGAACATACCGGCGGAGACATCGCCTATTGGCGAACCCACACGCTGGGGATCACCGTCGGTCTCGCCCGTGATGGCCATGACGCCCGATTCGGCCTGCGCCACGAAGTCGTAGCCGGGACGCGACGCATAGGGGCCGCTCTGTCCATAGCCACTGATGGAACAGTAGATCAGGCCGGGGTTGATCGCCTTCAGGCCATCGTAACCCAACCCCTGCTTTGCCAGCGTTCCCGGTCGGAAGTTCTCTACCAGCACCGTCGCCGTGCGCGCCAGTTCGAGTACGCGCTGCTTGCCTTCCGGCGTGCTAAAATCGATGAGGATACTGTACTTGTTGCGGTTCAACCCCAGGTAATACGCGCTTTCTCCCGCGATATAGGGTGGCCCAAAGGCGCGTGTATCGTCGCCCTTACCCGGCTGCTCAACTTTAATCACCTTCGCCCCCAGGTCGCCCAGCATCATGGTGCAATATGGCCCGGCCAATACACGCGAAAGATCAAGAACAACTACATCCGAGAGAACAGCTTGCATGGTACCTCCTGTTTTTATCCCAGCATGAACAGCGTTTTTTCTGACATCTTTGCAGCCAACAACCGGGTGATAGTCTCCAGTTCCATCTTATGGCTGGTTTGTAAGCCTAAACTCTCAGCAATACCATCTGCATCTGTACTGAATCGTGCATCCAGCTCTAACCTGAATGCACCACTTTCTTTAGTTTGCATCAGGTGATATACATGAAAATGTGCTTGAACTTGTTGGTACTCCATAAAGCTCAAGTATTTTGGTCATATGAGCCTTGCACACCTTTCCTCAGCAATTTGTAAATATTCTTTTGAGAGGTCAATCCCGACCGATTTTCTTTCAAGGTTTTGCGCAACGAATATAGTCGTACCGGTTCCACAAAACGGATCGAGGACAATACCATCAGGCGGGCAAGTGGCAAGTACAGGTATTTTGCATAAATCCGCTGGATAAGGCGCAAAGTGCTCAACTCGTTTTTGCGTATCCTCTGGTAGAATATCCCATACATCTCCTGGTTTACTGCCTTCTGGATGATAGGCGAGAAAATAAAACCCTTTCTCTCTCAATTCTCTGGCGCGGCCAGATACACGTTCTGATGCTGAATGGGTTGCTCTCTGTTGATTGCGAATAATCATCCTGAAATCTGCAATTTCTCCCAGGCTGACTTTCGCCAGCATTTCCCCCAAAGCCCTCATTGCAGCTTTTTTTTCGTCGTCGGATAACGATGTTGATAACTCTATCTGTCGTCGGTATCTTACCCCACTTACACCGGTTGCAGAAACAATTGAGCCATTCACAACCTTTGCTTTTCCAGGTTCGGAGCGAATCTCATCAATATTGTAGTAGTAGTCTTTGGATACCTTAACAAAATGGAAGATACTTTCATGAACATTTCGCAAGCGATCGTGAGTATTGTCGAGGCCACCTTTCACCTTATTCCAGATAATGCTATTCCGCAGAATCCACCCCTGCTCGTCTGTCATTTTTAAGGCAACTCGCCAGGGTATACCTACTAAGGTTTTATTGAGATATGTATCACCTAGATTGAGCCAGAATGAGCCCGTGGGCTTCAATATTCTCTTTATTTGCTCAAATATCGCCATCAGGTTTACGATATACTCCTGGTACGTCTCCTCAAGTCCAATACCCTGATTGATATATTCACGCTTGTTCCAGTAGGGAGGACTGGTCATGCAGAAGTCAATTGTTTCTGCTGGTAATTGTTTGAGAATAGTTAAGGCGTCGCCATGTATGAATAATGGCGAAGTATCCTGCCCTCTGCTGTATGTCTCAAAGGTGCAGTGAACAGTAGACGTAGTATGCATTATTCTATCTTCGCTAATCATTCAAGGCTCTCTTTACAAGTTTTCAATATTGTACCTCAATTAGAGCACATCCGGTACACAGTAAAGCCAACTATACTCTGTTTGTGCTGATTTGAGTAGTATCAGTCGCCAATGATTTCCGGTTTTCTCACATCTCGCAAGAACATTCTCAATGGATGCTCTTGTTATGGGTAACGCTGGAAGAAAGTTCAATCTCCTTGTCTTGGTAGGCTCCTTTCGTGTAGTAGCGGTGTTGAACTATAGTGAGGGCATCCTTTTTTTCTGCTTGCTATCTAACACGGCCTACTATAAAATAGTGGGCAATAG
>DAHVFL010000364.1 GCA_027316975.1 Chloroflexota bacterium
GGGCATCTCTATATCGGTGGCCCTTTGCACTGCTCCGCCTGACGGCCAGCCTGTGCGTACCCTTCACGAATTTACCGGGCGCGGGACGTCGCCTTTCAAGAGTCACCTGGAGATGCAGCCATTCTTCCTGGGCATAGGAACGATGGCAGGTTTTGCTGTCACCCATAGCCGCCAGTTGGTCATCCAGAATCTCAGAGAAAATAAAGGCTTTGCCCACTTTCTCAGAACCGATTTTGAAGAGAGCGCGATGGTCTATCCTATCACGTTTGAAAATGGGATCGCCGGTTGTTCAATTGTGTCCAGCACGCGCCTGGACTTCTTTACAGCAGCCAGGCAGAGGCTTGTTCAAGACTACACCAATTTAATGGCGCTGGCCTTGAGTACCGGCCATTTCTACAAGCCAACGCAAGTGAATCTGCGCGTTTTACCGGAACCAGAGAAGCAATACGGGTACTTTACGATTTTCTCGCAGCGCTTGATCGCCACCATTGGTCGGCTAGTCGGCCAGGGCGTTTCACGAGCAGAGGCGGAGGCCATTGCTCTTCGGGAAATCGAGGAAGAAATCCTGCGCCAGAACGAATTTTAGCATGAGACTTGCCCTCAAGATTACGCCCCAGCGCAGCACGCAGTATGCCAGCATGACCGGGAAGTTGGCCGCGCCCGAATTGCTCGCCAGCCCGCTGGCGGCTGCCATCCAGCATATTGAGCCGATTACACTGGCCGGGCAGAACTTCTTGCTGGTCACGCTCGATGACGCGGGTCATCCTCTCATGGCGGCTGTGCTGGCGCGCCTGGGAGCGACCAGCGAGGCATACCACTACTTTGCATCCATCGGGGATATGCAGGGGCCATTCTTGCGCCCGCTCGATCGCGCATTTACACCTTTTGTGCCGCTAGAGATGGCCGAGGCGCGCCGCTATAAAGGGAAAACGAACGAGGTCTTTACTCGCGTGCTGCTCAACGTTGCGCTTTTCGCGGGTGCATTCCGCGAGCAAGTGACCGAGCGCCTGCGCGTCCTTGATCCGCTCGCGGGGGGCTGCACAACCCTGTTTCTCGCGCTGGCTGCCGGGTATGATGCCTTCGGAGTCGAGCACGAGAAGCAGGATGTCGAAACAACCGCGCTCTTTCTCCGTCAATTCCTGGACAGCGAGCGCATCCCTTTCAAAGAGCGGGACGAACGGGGCCGCCGCGCCGGGCGGCGTTATCTCTTCGAGATTGGACGCAGGGGTTCCACTCGTTACCTGGCTCTGGCGCATGGAGAAACGGCGCAGGCTGACCAGCATTTACAAGAGGTGCCGGGCGGGCCGCATATGCACGCTATCGTGACCGATCTGCCCTACGGCATTCAACATTTTGGCGAGATAGCCAGCCTGATGAACGGAGCCTTGCCTGTATGGGAACGGCTGCTGTTGCCCGGCGGAGCGCTGGCCCTGGCCTGGAACGCCACGCGCATCGAACGCCGGGAAATGGTTGCGTGTATCGAACGCGCCACGTCCCTGCGCGTGCTCGACGACCCACCCTACACCCTCTTCGAGCACGCGGTAGATCGCGTCATCAAGAAACGCGATATCGTGGTGGCGGTTAAATCAATTCCTTAACCATCACGGCGGCAACCACCGTGTTTCCTGGGCTGTTCATCGCGAATAACGCCACGATAGCGTCTTGCATTCCCGTTTTGAAGGTTGAGACATAGGGTACTACTACGGTAAACGTTGCGCTGCCCTTTGCGCCGGATTCCCCGTTTAGCGAAGCAGCGAGCCCAACACCGAAACCGAGGCAAAAAGGATCACAAAGACGATGGTGATGTTGAAGACCAATCGCTCTACACCGCGCCGCGTCTTGAAGACAGAGCCGGAGCTATTGCCGCCAAACGCGCTGCCCAGTCCGGCCCCGCGCACCTGGAGCAGGATAAAGAAGATGACGACGATGCTCAGGATAATCTGAATAATGCGAATTGCATTAAGCCATTGTGCAGCCAAAGTTTTCCTCCATTGTTTATCTCATCTGGCGCGATCACTTAACCAGGGCGGGGACTTGCTCCCGCCCTGGTCTCTGCCAGGCATTTTATTTACCAGGTGGGATTATAACATAAAATGCAGAGCCGCGTCGATAGATTTCCTGCTTAGCGCGGTGCGCCTTTTCATGGCACGCTGGACATAAGACGATGAAGTGGCGCGGCGCGTAGCGTTCGAGCAGGTTACTGGCAAAATGCAGCGTGTGTAGCTGTAATGCGGGTTCCATCTTCCCGCATTCAGGGCAATGGTACTGCGCCTGCTGGCTGAGAGATTTTTTCAGACCATTCATCTGTGTTAGGTGAATGGCATCAAGGTTGACATGAAACAACATCCCGGCTAAAATTAAGAAGAGCACCTTCGAGCGCAGCCGCAACGCGATGAAGAATAAGCCGCCCAGCACAAGTGGATGATGGAGAAATTTGGCCTGGGTCAAGCGCTGCGGATCGGCTTGCCCAAAGTACCGTATAGCGGCTCGAAAACTCAGCGTCCGGTACGCGATGGCGTGCCAGATGAAGTGATCTACGTCTATAGCAAGGCTTGCAATCAGCGGAATCCAAACATCTTGCCGCAACCAGGGGGAAACGACAACTGCGGCGGCTGTTGATAATTTGAGATGTTCCTGTATGCGCATGGATTATCTATCCTTTTCAATCTGAATCAAGGCGGACGCGGTAGGCGGACGCGATAAATCGCGTCCCTACAGGCGTTCATGTTGATAGGGTATGGAATGCTTTTTTGTGTGTAGGGACGCGATTTATCGCGTCCGCCCATCGCGTCCGCCCATCGCGTCCGCCCACCACAGTCCACACATATAAGAGCAGTATAAGACGTGGTGGGGTTGTGGTCAATACAACGGGTGGGGGAGTAGAACAAACTCATAACTACATTGATACATTTACAACCATTTCTCAACCCGATTTTTATGTGTTTCATACTGTTTCAATGGTATTCTACCCTCATTGGAGGCGCTACGAATAGCATTCTTCCGCTCAAATAGCGCAAAAAAATATGGTAAGAAGCTTCATTAGCGATACCAATGGTTGTATATCAAGATACCATAGAAGCTTGTTCATTCTATTGCTAGCCTCTACTATATCAGCGTATTCATAAAGCTGGCGCGGTCATGAGGGCCGCTATGCTGGAACATCTCATGAAGGAGATGCCTTTTATTATGGCAACAGAAATCGTCAATGACATTCAGGTAGAGTTATTGGGTGAGCCTGTATCCGATGCGGCGGACAGAATTGGATGTAGCATAGGAATAATGGCCTATAATGAGGAAGCGAATATCGCCAGCACGCTTCAAGCAGTGCTTGCTCAAACCGGCCCTACTATCGTTATCAATGAAGTGATTGTGGTTGCCAGCGGCTGCACTGATCGCACTGTGCCAATCGTGAGCGAGATGGCGACACAGGAAGCGCGTATCCGCCTGTTCGTGCAGGAAAAGCGCGAGGGTAAGGCCTCCGCGATCAACTTATTTTTGAAACAGGCCACCAGTCCGGTCGTTGTATTGATTGGAGCCGATGTCATCCCCGAAACGTCCGCTATAGAATACCTGTGCGCGCCGTTCAAAGACACCACTATCGGGATGGTAGGGGGGCGACCTGTGCCGGTCAATGATCCGAATACCTTCATGGGGCACGCCGTCCACCTGTTGTGGCGTTTGCACGACGGGGTGGCGCGTATCTCTCCCAAACTGGGCGAAGTCATCTCCTTCCGCAATGTGATTAAGGGTATTCCGACCGATAGCGCGGTCGATGAAATTTCTATTCAGGCGCTGATCTCGCAACTCGGATTCAAATTGATTTACCAGCCTGCGTGCGTGGTCTATAACAAAGGGCCGCTGACAGTGCGCGACTTCCTCAAACAGCGGCGGCGCATTTATGCAGGCCACCTCAAAGTACTGCGGCAACAGAAATACGAGGCGGCGACCATGAACGTCAGCCCGATTTTCCGCCAACTGATTAGCGCGCGCCACTATGCGCTGAGTACGCCGCGCCAGATTCTGTGGACATTTGGCACTATGGTTCTGGAAGGCTATGCGCGTATTCAAGGCCACTACGATTACAGTCGCAAGCGCGAGCATCATATCTGGCAGCCGGTAATTTCGACGAAGGCCCTGGAAGCGGGTCAACATAAGATGCGCCGTATCTGTAACGCGCAGAGTGTGATCGTCTTTCGCCTGCTGCTCGAGGGTGCGCAACATAACGATGTGCAGCGCGAACGCGAAGAGCGCGAGGCCAACGAGGTTGCGCGCAAGCTGTTGCCTATCCTGAAAGGCAAAGTTCGCAAGGAAGACATGCTCTCGCTCAACGGCCCTGGCATCATCACGGCGGTTATTCGCGCCGAACAACACGGCGCGGAACTGGTGGCGCAGCGTATCAAGAAGGTGGTGGAATCCACTCCCGTGCGCGTTGGCGCGCGCGGGCGCGCCGTCAATGTGACTGTAGCCTATAGCTCACTGACGTTCGCCTCTCCTTCCAGTGGCAGTATGACCGTGAGCGGCCCACTGATGGATGAAGTGGCGATCACCGCGCTTGCACATTCTGACGTTTTGATAGAAGGATAACCCCATCAATATTGATGGGGTTATCCTTCTATCAAAACGTCAGAAAATGAGGAGACTTCTCCTTTGCGAAAACAGCGCACCCTGACTGCGCCGATTAAACATTTAGCGCGTACCGCGCAGACTATCAGTGATCTCATTGCAACAAGTCTTGAGCAAGACGCCGCTTCCACTACGTTACGTGCCGCGTATTGCCAGTGTTCTGAAATTAGCCGGGCGGCGGTGACTGGTGTGGAGTTTGCCAGCATGGCTTCTCAGTTGT
>DAHVFL010000365.1 GCA_027316975.1 Chloroflexota bacterium
ACACCAAAGAGCGCGGCTAATCGGGAAAGCAGGTGCTTTCGCATATAATTTTTGTGTGTTAGAGCTGTTGGAGCAGGCTCTGTGCCGGGTTGCGTAGTTTCATTGATCTCTTGCATATGTCTCTCCTGAATGATCTTTGTGTATAGTATAGTACATGTATAATTTGATGTTTAGACTTCGAAACACGAACATGACAATTTCTTCATAACCCAGTCCTATTCAGTGCATATTGGGCGATTTTCTGCTATAGTGATAAAAATGTGTCAAGAGATGAGTTTTAGGTGGGGGTATTCTGATGATGATGGAAGTGAAACAACATGTGACTCGCCTCAACGCAACAGAGACGCTGGCCGCGCTCCTCGCAGAAGCGAGCGCGATAACAGAGTATCGCACGCTGCGTGATACTCTTCCGCGCCGTCTGGCGCGTTTGCTTTGCTGTCGCTGCGTGCTGCTCTACCAGCGCATTGGCGAAACCCTTCAACTTGCCGCCGGTTCCTACGACGATAAGCCGGGCTGGTCCCCTTCTCTGTTAGCTGTCGCGCATATCAATCCGATTTCCCTGGAAAGCGATACGTTGGAGGCCCGGGCCTGGCGAGCCCGCCATGTTGTGACCGCGCCAAATGAACACGCTGAACCTCACGCTATTGCCGTTCCCCTGCTCTACCGGCAGCGCGCTATCGGTGTGCTTGTCGCTATTCGCGAAACCCAATCGTGCGAAATGCAACCTTTTACGCTGAACGTCAATGCGCAGCAACAAGAACATGTGCTGCCTGCAAGCTGGTCGGGCGAAGAAACGCGGGTCGTCGAAGTAGTCGCCGGAGTTGTGGCGATGCAGCTTGAAAATACACGCCTGCTCGAGCGTGACCGCGACCGCATCCAGGAGCTTTCATTGCTCAATAGTATCAGCAGGCAATTCAATTCTTCTCTGCGCGATCATGAACGGTTGCGCAGCATCGTCACACAGCGCACAAAAGAGATTACCGTTGCAGATATATGCGATTGTGTGTTGTTGACTTCACCACCAGAGGCTGTTGCATGGTTGCCGCCAGCTTTGCAAGTTATGCTCGCGCGCAATTTCAGCGAAGCAAACGCAGCGAACTCGGAGCCACTTGTGTTGGAACGAACCGGAAATGATCGTTCCAGCGAGTATTTCAAGCATCTCCCTGCGCATGTTAAAACCTTCTTTGCCATTCCTTTGTGGCGTAGTAGTAAAGGAGAACAGGCAACGCAAATCAGGGCGCTGGCACATGAAGGTACCGATTATAGTATCGAGCAGGGAATATATCAACTAAGAAGCAAACCGACATTGTTGGGAATAGTCGTTGGAGCCTACTATCATCCCTGGAAATTGCGCCGCGAAGAAGTCGTCATGCTCTCGGTGCTGGCAAACCAGGCCAGTTCAGTCCTCGAAAACATCGCGCTGGTTGAGGACGTGGTAGAGGCGCGCAATGAGGCGCGTAAATTGCTGCGCCAGGTGCTCGATGACCAGCGTTTCAAGGAGTTTATCCTTGAAAGTATCCCAGGCGGGCTGGTAACTGTGGATTTGCATGGTCAAATGACCACCGTCAACCACGCGGCCCAGATTATGCTGGGATACCATCCCTATGAAATTATCGGACAGCCTGCGCTAAAACTATTCCCTCCGCGCATTTTGCAGCACGTTATACATACGGGAACGTCACAAAGGGAAACGCTCACAATTGCCGGCGAGCATGGGCAGGAAAGAACGCTTGATGCCACGTTTTTGCCCCTGCGCGATGACCGCGAACAGGTGATAGGCACGCTCGTCACCTTCAGCGATGTGACCATCGTGCGTCGCCTGGAAGAGGAGAAACGCCGCCTGGATCGGCTTGCTTCGTTAGGCGAGATGGCGGCCAGCGTTGCTCACGAAGTGCGTAATCCCCTGGCTTCGATCAAAACATCGATGCAACTCTTGCTGGACGATTTAGCTGAACTTGCGCCTGGTGTCAATGGCACTCATGCTGTGGGGCAGATTGATAATGAAATGCTCGACTCCGTGCGTGTCGTATTGAAAGAGGTAGAGCGGCTGGACTCCATCGTGCGGGATTTGCTGCTCTTTTCCAGGCCGCGTTCGTTTCACCCCGTCGAGTGCAACATGGTGGAAATATGCGAACGGGTACTCTATCTCATCGCAAACCGCTGCGCGGAAACAAATGTCGTCGTCCATCGAGCATATCTGAACACGCCATCCGTGTTGATAGATGTTGCCCAGGTGGAACAGGTGCTTCTCAATCTATGTATCAATGCCCTACAGGCCATGCACGAGGGAGGCATCCTGACCATATCCTGCCAGGTCAGGCAGGTACCTGCCACGGATTCGCTTACACGAGCCAGTACCGGGCTTGAAATTACCGTCAGTGATACGGGAACAGGTATCGCCCCAGATTCGAGCGAGCGTATTTTTCAACCATTTTATACCACGAAAGCGCATGGCATCGGCCTCGGTTTACCGATCTCACGCCGCCTGGTTGAAGATCATCATGGCACACTCACTGTCGAAAGTCGGCCTGGCTATGGAGCCACATTTACCGTTCAACTCCCACTGCCTGATGAGCCTTTGGGCGACCGGGGCCATGTTGGCAGAGAGGAGGAGTTGTCATGAGCTTGACCATCCTTATTATAGACGACGAACCACATTTGCCCCATCAGCTCGCGCGCTTTCTCAAAAAACAAAGCTACGAGGTGTATACCTCACCGGACGGTGAGACAGGCTTGCTCGAATTACAAAAAAATAGTATAGACCTGGTCTTGTTAGATGTGCGATTACCACAAATGAGCGGGTTGGACGTGCTCGGCGAGATTCGCAAAAGCGATGGAGCTTTGCCCGTGATTATGCTAACCGCGTATGGTGATGTGCAAACAGCTGTCGCGGCTATGAAAATGGGCGCGTTAGATTATCTTATTAAAGGCTTTGATCTCGAAGAATTGTTGCTGTCGGTGCAGCGCGGCCTTGAGACGAGCGCGATGCACCGCGAACTGCGCCAGTTGCGCCGCGAACGCAGCGATAACTACCATTTTTCCTTTATCGTTGGGCACAGTGAGCGAATGCGCGAGGTTTTTGACATGGTTGCCCGCGTCGCTCAGAGCGATACGGCTTCCGTACTGCTAACAGGCGAAAGCGGTACCGGTAAAGAAGTCGTCGCGCGCGCTATCCACGATCAGAGCCAGCGTTCATCTGGTCCGTTCCACCCGCTCAATTGTGCCGCCATCGCCAGCAATCTGCTGGAGAGCGAACTGTTTGGATATGAGCAGTATGCCTTCACCGATGCGAAGAAACAAAAACGTGGCTTGCTTGAACTGGCTGACAGCGGAACGCTCTTCCTGGATGAAATCGGGGAAATGCCCGTGGAGATGCAGGCGAAACTTTTGCGGGTGCTGGAAACGCGGGCTTTTTATCGGCTTGGTGGCAATAAAGAAGTCAAGATTAATGTGCGTATCCTGGCCGCCACCAATCGTAATCTGGAAGAGGCGATGAAGGAAGGTGTTTTTCGCGCGGACTTATTTTATCGCCTGGCCGTCTTGCGTATTGATCTCCCGCCGTTGCGCGAGCGCCCGGATGATATTCTGCTCTTTGCTTCACGTTTTATCGACGATTTTAACCGCTCGCTTGGCAGAAATGTCAGGCAGATTGCTCCCGAAGCCCGGCGGCTGCTCTTAGCATACCATTGGCCAGGCAATGTGCGCGAGTTGAAAAATGTGATTGAGCGAGCCATGATTTTGAGCAGCAGTGATGAATTGTTGCCGGCCCATCTACCGGGAGAGATAGCCGGGCGTATCGATGCCAGCAACACTGGCCAACGCGACCCATGGGAGCAGTGGCTAGATCTGCGACCATCGGGCCAGGTCTCATTGGAAGATGTGGTCGGGCGTGTAGAACAGTATTTCGTGCGTTGGGCGTTAGCAACTACCCGCCACAATCGCGCGCGCGCCGCCGAGCTGCTCGGTTTTGCAAAAGTAGACCAGTTGCGTTACCTTCAGCGCAAGTATGGCATCGAAGGATGATTAGCCCAGTAACACCTGGTTTTCCAGTTCGACCCAGACGATTTCTTCTGCTTCCAGGTAGGTGAGAGGGTGAGAAGTTTGATAACTCTCAACCAGTTTGTTCTGAACAAGTCTGGGATAGGCCTGTAAAATAGCGCGTTGATCGGAGGCGCGTTTGTAACGCAAAACTCCGAGCTGAATGATCTCGCGTGGATAAAATTCACCGGGGTCGAGAGCCAGGGAAACCAGGTCGCTAAAAGAGGCAAGTAAAGATAATCGTTGCTGCGTGAAATGGCCGATTACCACACTTGAAGCCAGCAAACACCCGGCGATTTTGCCTTCGAGCATAATGGGCGCGGCGGCGGCGCTCACCTCATCTTCTGTTTGATAGGCAGGCCGTAGCGTTTCTTTGCTCAGGTCTTCGATGCTAGATGGCAGCTGATTTTGCGCCACATACCCCGCCAGGGATTCGTTTGCGAGAAAAATAGAGAGGTTTTCAAGATCGGAGTCCCAGGGGTATGTACCCTGCCCCATACGTTCACGCAAGCTGCGGATTTTGCCATTCTTACCCGGTGGCATACACTGCGCAAGCGTGATTGCCATCCCCCGTTGATGCGGATCAAGTTGGATCAGCGCCTGTTTAATAATCTTGATGAGCATCTCCCGCTTGCGGATAATCTCGATGAGCATTGCGCGGTCATTCAAAATCTGAAGATAAAATTCAGTGCTGATCTGCTCAGGGTCTTCGTTTTTCATCCAACTCTCCGCCTGGGGAATAGATATGACATACCATTCCCCTGCTTGATTACGACCTGACGTGAGGC
>DAHVFL010000366.1 GCA_027316975.1 Chloroflexota bacterium
CTGTCATCCTGAGCGCAGCGAAGGATCTCTCGTCGGCAGCACGCAGATCCTTCGCTGCGCTCAGGATGACACAACATGACTGGTGTTGGTCGTCATTATCCCTACAACCTGGGGCGAACGTTTCGTACAATTACCGTTTTCAGTGGTATACTACGATATGATATTGTACACTTGCATCCAGCATATTTTTCGAGGAGCTACACAGAACATGCCAGAGAGCTACCAGCATATTTTAGTCGAACGAGATGAAAACGTCGGAATAGTAACCCTTAATCGTCCACATGCGCTGAACGCGCTCAACTTCGAGCTGGTGAGCGAACTGGCCGAAGCGCTGGCGGAATTTGATCGCGATAGCGCCATTCGCTGCATGGTAATAACCGGCGCGGGCGGCAAGGCTTTTGCCGCCGGAGCGGACATCAAGGAAATGTCGGGCAAATCTCCCATCGACATGATGATGGGCGGTTTTGAGGCGTGGCAGCTCATCAAACGCCTGCGCAAACCCATCATCGCGGCTGTCGGCGGCTACGCGCTGGGCGGCGGCTGCGAGCTTGCCTTGCATTGCGATATGATCGTCGCATCCGAGAACGCCCGTTTCGGCCAACCCGAAATCCTGCTGGGCGTCATCCCCGGCGCGGGTGGCACCCAACGCCTGGCCCGCACCCTGGGCAAGTTCCGCGCTATGGAAATGGTCTTGACGGGCGCGCAGATTTCCGCCCAGGAAATGGCGGATCACGGGCTGGTCAATCGCGTCGTGCCAGAGGGCGAACACCTGGTGGAAGCCCTCAAGCTGGCAAAAAAAGTAGCCGCGCAGGCTCCCATCGCCATACGCCTGGCGAAGGAAGCGGTCAACGCCGCCTTTGAAACCTCGCTTGAAGAAGGGCTGGATATCGAGCGCAAAAACTTCTTCCTGCTCTTCGCCACCGAAGACATGCGCGAGGGAATGCAGGCATTCATCGAAAAGCGTAAACCAGACTTTAAGGGGAAATAATACATGTAGGGACACCCCTCGTGGGTGTCCGGCTCGACAACCCTGGGGGACACGATTATGCAAGAAGCAGTTATCCTCTCAGCAGTACGCACGCCCATCGGACGGTACGCGGGCAGCCTCAAAGACGCGCGCCCCGACGACCTGGCCGCTCTTGTCATCGCTGAAGCCGCGCGACGCGCCAATATCGATCCCGCCAGTATCGAAGATGTGCTGCTCGGCTGCGCCAATCAGGCCGGCGAAGATAATCGCAACGTGGCCCGTATGGCCCTGTTGCTGGCAGGATTGCCCGTCGAAGTCGCCGGCCAGACCATCAATCGCCTGTGTGGATCGGGCTTGCAGGCTGTCAACAGCGCGGCCCAGGCCATTGCCACTGGAGCAGGTGATACCTTCGTTGCTGGCGGCGTTGAAAGCATGACCCGCGCCCCCTTTGTGCTTGGCAAGACCGACAGCGCCTTCAGCCGCGCCATGAACCTGCAAGATACCACGCTGGGCTGGCGCTTCATCAACCCCAGGCTGGCGAGTATGCACCACCCCTACAGCATGGGCGAAACCGCCGAAAATGTCGCGGAACGCGCAAAAATCAGCCGCGCAGACCAGGACGCCTTCGCCCTGCGCAGCCACCAACGCGCCGTCGCCGCGCAACAGGCCGGACGCTTCAAAGATGAGATCATACCTGTAAGCATCCCCCAGAAGAAAGGCGACGCTACCATCGTGGCTCTCGATGAACAGCCACGCGCCGATACCACGCTCGAAAAGCTGGCCGCCCTCAAACCAGCGTTCCGCAAAGACGGCAGCGTCACGGCTGGCAACTCCTCCAGCATCAACGACGGCGCGGCAGCCCTCGTCCTCATGTCCCAGCAACGCGCCAGTGAACTGGGCCTGCGCCCCCGCGCCCGTATCGTCGCCTCAGCCGTAGCAGGCGTCGATCCCGCCTATATGGGCCTGGGACCCATCCCCGCCACCCGCAAAGTCCTGCAACGCGCCGGACTGCGCATCCAGGACATCGACCTGGTAGAACTCAACGAAGCCTTCGCCATACAATCCCTGCAATGCCAGCGCGAACTGGCAATCGACGAAGAAAAACTCAACGTCAACGGCGGAGCCATCGCCCTCGGCCACCCACTGGGTTGCAGCGGCGCGCGGCTAATCGTCACCTTACTCCACGAACTGGAACGCCGCGACGGTCGTTACGGCCTGGCAACCATGTGCATCGGCGTCGGGCAGGGCATCGCCACCATTATCGAACGCATTCAGTAGCGACGCCCCTTGTGGGTGTCCCGTCCGTCCACAGCCCCATTTGACGAGACACCCACAAGGGGCGTCGCTACCGGGCGATATGAGCAATTATCTCTATACAAAATGTCCTTATTTTTGTATGTATGCCTTTGTATCTATGTTATAATGCAAACCATAACAACACCAACACCAGTGATTCGTAAATAAGATTGACGAGGAGAGGAAGACGTGGTTTATGTCGATTATCCCAGGATCAAGCAGTCGCTGGGGGTTGCGGCTTTGCGAGATGCCTATCCCACCTCATTTCTCAACATGCGAGGGAATATCTGTGGCGTCAACCCCCTCAGCTTGTGGTTGTCAGGCGCATTGAAAGTAGGCGAACCGTTTCACCCCGAACGCCTCCTCGGCGCTAACGCATTTACCATGACGGCTCAACAAATTCATCGCATTCCGGCTGACCTGAACAGGGAATTTTATACGACACGTTCCGCCATTGTGAAGCGACAGGACGCACGCAGCCAGCTCAAAATCTACGCCCCTTTTATCGCGGCCATGCGCGCTGACCCTGTGCTAGCGGAAATTTACGAGTCCGCGCCGCAATACCCTGAACATGAGTGGGAATACCCCTTCACCATTACGCACCCGGAACAGCCAGAAATTATGCTCGAATTTCAGGCAAGTATCTATCGCCTCGAAGAAAATGGCGGTTTTCTGCTCGTCTATTATCCCATAAAGGGAACCTTACCCATCATTGAAGAAATCAATACCAGACTGATTGAAAGTTTGGGAAAAGTGGTTTCTGTACAAATCAAAAAGCAAGAGCAAGAGCTTCCTGAAAAGATGCTCAACGATACTGGCTATCACACGTTTTATCGCGATTACTACCCACGTATCATCCAGGACCCGCTCTGGTATCTGATTGAAGAAAACCAGGCGCATCGTTTAATGATGAACATGTCGGTCGCCGGTATGCATTTCTTTGAGCTTTTTCTCGCGCCACTTGTGCGTCACTTTCTGGGCGCGATCCAGGATAGCACCGCTCCCCGCGCCCTGAAATACTTTATGAATTTTACCACCCCCTATATGCGCGAAGAACATGATCTGCATGAAAAATACATACAGACTATGCAGCGTCTTTCCCAGTTAGAAGAGTTCAACAGCGTAGTTGAACGCTCCCGCTTCTGGCAGATTAACCTCAATCCCATCGCCAGGATAAACCTCGTAGCCGCATCGGATGAGCCGTTTTATACCTGCCGCGTCATCCTGCCCTGGCGTTTTGAGCCTGACGTACATTTACAATTCAAATCGATGGTGCGTTTCCTCTTCGAGGAAGGCATGCTGCCACAAGGCGACAGGCGCAACTACGAGGTAACACTCATCCCGGAAAACCACGAGACGGATGTCGCTATGCTCCTGCTGCCCCTGCTTGAGTTTCCGCCACCAGACATCGAGAAAACGAGCGCCTTCCACCAGTTTCTCTGGCTGCTGGCCCTGCTGAAAGTGGTGGATGAGGCGATGGCGACAACCGAAGAGAATACAGAGTGGGAGCCGGAGGAACCTTTTGAACGCATCTATAGCAACCTCAAATCCCGCCCTGCTATGTCTCTTCAGGGACAATCAGAGGAAACCATGCTCATGACCGAAATGCGCGTCACCATCGAACTGCTGGAACGCAGGGGCAAAATAACCAGAGCAAGCCTGCTCACCCTGCTCCATACCTGCGCGCTCAGCCGCCCCCGGCTCAAGCCGCTCAGCGACTTCCTCGCCCAGGAACTGACAACATAATCAAATGCGCGGCCAGGGCATTTGATTATGTTGTCAGTTCTTCAAACCTCGCGATATCCGCGCGCACAATATCCAGGCTTGATCTCCAGAAATCCACCGAGCGGATGTCGATGCCAAACTGCCCGGCCAGGGTAGCGGCATCCGCCAGGCCGGTGCTGGAGAGCAGCGCATCGTACCCCTGCTTGAATGTCTCAGGCTCCCGCGTATAACGAGCATAGAGACCAAGCCCGAAGAGCAGACCGAACATGTACGGGTAGTTGTAGAATGAGCTATGGCTATCATAATAATGCGGCTTCATAGCCCACATAAAGGGGTGCAGCGCCTTCTCGTCCAGTCCATCCCCATACGTCTCGCGCTGCGCTTCCAGCATCAAAGCGTTGAGTTCGTCAACCGACAACTCGCGCGCCTTACGCCGCTCAAAAACGCGCTGCTCGAACAGGAAACGGCTGGTAATATCCACCACCACCTGGCACGAGCCTTGCAGCGACTCTTCCAGAATGGCGATCTGCTCCTGCTGGCTGGCCTTGCCCAGCGCGGCATGGCTAATAATCGTTTCACAGAAGATACTGGCCGTCTCCGCCAGCGTCATCGGAGTTGAGCGTTGTAACGCCGTGCGATGCGCCAGGTTCAGATTATGATAAGCGTGTCCAAGTTCGTGCGCCAGCGTGCTGACCCCGCCGAAGGCCGCTTTGAAGTTAGCAAAGACGCGCGATTCGTCCTTGCGCAGCCACGTGCAATACGCGCCATCGACCTTACCCGCGCGCGGCTCCGCATCGATCCACTGCTCGCGGAAGGCCCGCGC
>DAHVFL010000367.1 GCA_027316975.1 Chloroflexota bacterium
TGATGGCGATGGACGGCGACATGTCCACCAACGATACCTGCATCCTCTTTGCTAACGGGCTGGCCGGCAACACCCCCATCAACGCGCAGCATCCCCAGGCTGGCACGTTCCGCGAAGCGCTGCGCCGCGGAACGCAGTACCTGGCGCGTGAGATGGCGCGTGATGGGGAGGGAGCTACGAAGTTGATGACGGTGCATGTGCGGGGCGCGCGCGACAAAGCGGACGCGGTGAAGGCTGCGCGGGCCATTACAGTTTCCCCGCTCTGGCAATGTGCTCTGGCGGGTGGCGATCCCAACTGGGGACGCATTGTGGCTGCGCTGGGCGCGTGTGGCTGCGCGCTCGATCAGGGCAGCTACGATATTTTCATCGGCGATGTGCAGGTGACGCAAAAAGGTATAGCAACCAGTTACACGCAAGAAGCGGCGCGGGCAGAGATGGCAGGCAGCGAGGTCACTATCGCGGTTGACCTGCATCTTGGCGCGGGACAGGCTACCGCGTGGGGCTGCGACCTGACGCACGGCTACATCGACGAAAACACGTTGTATACACGCTAATGTACATTCAAAGGAGCATGGTTTCCATGACAACAACCGGCATATCGAAGCGCGACTGGGTCGCGCTTGAGCATAAATATTATCAAGGCACATTCAAACGCCAGCCTGTGACGTTTGTGCGCGGCCAGGGTACGCGCGTGTGGGATAGCGACGGCAAGGAATATCTGGACCTTGTAGCTGGTATCGCGGTAAACGTGCTGGGGCATTGCCATCCCGCCATCGTCAAGGCGGTGCAGGAGCAGGTAACGCAACTGGTTCATGTCTCCAACCTGTACTACAACACTCGCCAGATCGAACTGGCCGAACTACTTGGAGAGTTGAGCGGCGGTATGCGCTCGTTTTTCTCCAATAGTGGCGCGGAAGCCAACGAGGGCGCGATCAAGCTGGCGCGCAAGTTCGGGCGCGCGCATAAAAACGGGGCCTTTGAAGTTATCAGCATGGAGCGCAGCTTTCACGGGCGCACGCTGGCAACGACGGCGGCCACCGGCCAGGCGTTCTACCAGGCCACCTGGGTACCTCTTCCCGAAGGCTTCAAACAGGTGCCATTCAACGACCTTGACGCTTTGAAGGCTGCTATTAGCGATACTACGGTAGCGGTACTGCTCGAAGCGGTGCAGGGCGAGGGCGGTATCTGGTCGGGCGATCCCGCATACATCCAGGGGGTGCGCAAGTTGTGCGATGAACGCAACCTCGTTATGATCTGCGACGAGGTGCAGGCGGGCATGGGGCGCACCGGTAAATTCTTTAGCTGGGAACACTTCGGCGTCGTGCCGGACATGGTAACAATGGCGAAAGGGCTGGCCGGAGGCGTGCCGATTGGCGCGATGCTGACCGGGCCGCGCACCGACCTGTTCGAGGCAGGCGATCACGGCACCACCTTTGGCGGCAATCCAATTGCCTGTGCCGCTGGTATCGCCACCATCAAGACCATCCTTGATGAAAACCTGCTCGAGAATGCCGCGCGTATTGGCGCGTATTGCCACAGCAAATTCGAGGCGTTCTGCTCGAAGTATCCCTTCATCGACAGCCCGCGTGGCATCGGCCTGATGCAGGCGGTGAATGTCACACATCACCTCGCGCCCGTGATTGTGCAGCAGGCGCTGGAGCATGGTCTGCTGATGAACGCGCTCGGCACCAGTACGCTGCGCATCGTGCCACCGCTCAACATAACCAAAGCCGACGTTGACGAAGCCACCGACCTGCTCGACAAAGCACTGGCGGATGTCGCCAACATGCCCGTATCACAGGCGTAAAAATACATCAGTAGAGGCATTCGCCAGGGCATGGCTTGCCATGCCCTGGCGAATGCCTCTACTGATGATAGGTTGTAGCTACCGCTTCAGGATTCGCTGTTCCATCGTCCAGGAAAGGATAGGGAGCGGAAGCTTTAGCCGTCGCTATAAAAGGCAGCGTGGTATCCAGGATTTGCCTGAACGCCAGCTTCTCGGCATGGGACCACTGATCCCACGGTTTGGGACGACTACCCATCAACTGTATCCACGCCTTGTCAGCTTTAATAGCCTCGATGGTAAGCCCCGGTATAGATTTTCCCAGCGCCAGTATCGACTCTCTGCCGCCATGGTTGTAAGATTCAAAACTACCAAGATGCCCGAGCAACAGGTGATGATTCTGCCCTGCCAGTTCGCACAATGATATAAAGTTTCTCTCGTCAAGCTCCAGGTCTCCTCTATACACCAGGTGGCAGAGGTGGAACGGCATGACATGGTGAACCTGGATACTTGTATTGTCAGGGCATACCGCGCATTTCCCATTCCTGGCAAGATATGCCCTCTGAACTCCCGGCCATAAAGAACTACGTTGAAGTCCATACTTCAATGCAGCTAACGTGCCCAGATGGGTTCCGGGAGTAGGTGAAGGTTGTTGTTGCATGGTTCATCCTCCTGATGTTCTCGTGACAGTAAAGAGAGTTGTGCAAGCCGCGAACCGCTTTCATCGCCGCCGGTATACTAAACAACGATTGATACAGGGATGTAAACTCTGCATGTATTATATGTCGAGTGGCGCTATTTGTACAGCTTTAGAAGGGAAGAGGCACACTACAAAAATCCTTCCCAAAACAAAAAGAGACCGGTCGCTGTCCTGGGGGAAACACGACCGGTGTACCCAGATAAGGGGTGTGTGGGGGAAGTCCTGGGTCCATGATACCATCTACCGTGATCGGCAAGGATGGCTCAATGGGGCTAATGACAGCGAATGTCACAAGACATTGAGCCATCCTGCCTCCGCACGCTTTCCTGTATACTCTCTAGTAAAAGAAACGCTCCATCTGGTATTTTTGGCATATTTCTTTGCAAGTTTGAAAAAGTCCACCCGTCTCTTTCCTACGTATGGTATGATATATGGGTAAAATAGAGTGTATAGATAGCAACACATATTAAGAAGAAGGAGAGGGCGTATGGGCTTTCATCCATTAGACTGGCTAGTTATCCTCGCGATTGGCCTGCTGATTTTCGGGCCAAAAGCTATTCAGTCGATGGCGCGCAACGCCGGCAAGACCGTCGGGCAGGCCAAAGAAGCGAAGGATAAACTTTTAGCCGAACTGCCGATGGAAGAACTCAACCATGTGCGTGAAAACATTGCGCGCATACCCATGAGTCCTCAACAGGCAGCGATTATGCTGCTGACGCCTGAACAGCAGCGCGAGCAAGACAAGCAAAAGACAGAGATCGAGTAACAAGATGGGCAGTGGCCGACGGCCACTGCCCATCTTGTTACTCGATCTTCCCTTGCCACAATCGCTGCATTTCTTCGCTATTCTCCAATAATTCATCCAGCGTTCCCTGCGCTTCAACGTACCCGTCTTTTAAGACTATCACATGATCGGCTCTTTGTAAGACGCTGCGACGGTGTGATACCACGAGGCAGGTGCGTTTGCCTTTGGAAAAGAGACGCTCCCAGAGCAGATGTTCGGTTTCGACATCGAGGGCGCTGGAGAGGTCGTCGAAGACGAGCAGTCCTACCGGGCGGGCGAGCATTCGCGCTGCAGCGGTGCGCTGGGCCTGACCGCCGGAAAGTTTCAGCCCTCGCGTGCCGATGATGGTGTGCAAGCCTTGCTCAAAACTTGCCACGTCACGTTCCATGATGGCTGTTTCGATAGCCGTTTGTAGCGCGGCATCGTCTTCTGGCAATCCTAACAGGATATTTTCTTTGAGGGTATCACTGAAAAGATGCGGCACCTGGGGAGTGTAGGCGCTGTGCGGCGGCACAAAGAAGCTGGCCGGGTCGGATACCTGCTCATCATTCCAGCGAATCTCGCCCTCGTCTTCTGGTAATAACCCCTGCAATACGCGCAGCAAGGTAGTTTTGCCCGATGCCACGCGCCCCGTAATCACCGTAAGCGAGCCTCTTTGTAGCGTGAAGCTGATCTGCTGGATGCCGCGCCCGCTTTCTGGATAGCGATAGGTAAGATTGGTAGCAGCGAGTGTTTGCAGATGGTCTTGCTCTGAAATAGGGAGAGCCTGGACAGTGGAAAGGTTGCCTTTGAGGTATAACGGGTTGTGTGTCGTCAGCGTCCCAGGCGGCGCGCCCTGCAAAAGTCCCTCCATGCGCTCAAATGATACTCCCGCCTGCTTGTACTGGGCGATGAGCGTGCCAAAGCGCTGGGTGAAAGTCGTCACGAAGCCCAGGTAGTAGAGAAAAAGCGCGATATCGCCGATACGCAGGTGCGACGAGTAAACGGTGAAGGCCACGATGAACAGGATAGCCCCCTGGCCGAGACCGACGGCGGCCCCAAAGATCGAATTGAGTGTATCGGTCAGCGTGCGGTCTCGCACCATGCCTGCGCGTCTCGCATCATTCAGAGTGTGAAAGTAATTAACAACGTGTGTCTCCGCGCCCGCTACCTGGATGGCTTGCGCCGCGCCGAAGATTTCGCCGATAGCCCCGGTGACGCGGCCCGTCGCCTGGCGGCTGACCACGCGATATTTCAGTATGCGTGAACTTAAACTCTGCACCAGGGCAACAACCAGGGCCAGAGGTACAAAGACCAGCAGTGTCAGGCGGGCATCCACTTTCAACAACTGGATGAAGGCGACAATAGAGAACAGGGCAAAGCTAATCACCCACAGCAAATCTTGCAGCAAATCCTGGATGTTCAAAGCATCATCGCGCAGGATATTGAGCGCCTCGCCAGGCGCACAAGCCAGCGATTGCGCGCCTGGTCGCCGCAGGATGGCATCCAGTATATTGCGCTGGAGCAGCGTCCTGTGCATGAAATCACTATACGT
>DAHVFL010000368.1 GCA_027316975.1 Chloroflexota bacterium
GCGAGCAAAACAGAACGTCCGTCCACGAGATAGATGACACGGGAGTCATCTCGTACGGGAGTATCACCCTCAGCCCACCAGTTTTTTATCGAGGACTCATCTGGAACTGACACATCCTTCCCCCTGACATACGTATATACTGAGTTATACGCTCCTGGTCAGTGAATGGTAACAGTCGCTCTCTAACTGCTAAACCTGTCAATCAGGAGAGGCAAAACAGGCATCAATAGAGCTTAAGCTTACCCTACCCATAAATTGAGAGTTGAGTAGTTGAGTACGGAGTATTGTATTTCCTCAGCTATAGTATATACTATCATCAGCTTACTAAATGTATGGCCTCACCGCGTTTACTGTATGTTCAACTTTGAATATCCCTGATCAGCTCTACAGGAACAACAAAGGTGATAGAAAAAACGATGAGTGTTCCATTCAACAGGCCAGTAGTTTGCCCGGCGTTTATAGGACGCGCGCACGATCTCGCGGCCCTGCACCAGCTTGTTGAAAATGTGAAGAGCAGAGAGGGACATGCTGCGCTTGTTAGCGGTGAGGCCGGTATTGGCAAATCACGGCTGGTAACAGAAGTGAAAACCTATGCCGCGCATCACGGTTTTTTGCCGCTCCAGGGGAATTGTTTTCAGACAGATAGCTCGTTTCCCTACGCGCCCCTGCGGGACCTTTTACGCACGTACCTGACTACTGGCGTTGAGGTCACTATTGACCTGGAACCATATGTGTTTGACCTGTCGAAATTGCTCCCCGACCTACCGTTGCTCGTACCCCAGTTTGTCATTTCGCCTTCAACAGAAGCCATAGCTGATCCTGAAAAAGAGAAACGCCGCATTTTCACGACGCTCACTCACTTTTTCATGCATCAAGCAGCTCGACAGCCGGTTTTGTGCATAATCGAAGATTTGCACTGGTGTGATGATATCACGCTTGAATTCCTGCTCTCCGTTGTGCGCCGCTGCGCCCAGCAACCGATTCTCTTCCTTTTTACCTATCGCAGCGATGAAGTCCAGCCAGCTTTAAGACCTCTGCTTGCCCAACTCAATCGCGAGCGTTTAACTCAAGAGTTTGCGCTGTCGCACCTCTCGCGCGAGAATGTCCAGGCCATGCTCCAGGCCATTTTTGCTTTACAGCATCCGGTGCTGGCCGAGACATTAGATGCCATCGTTACATTGACCGAAGGCAATCCCTTCTTCATAGAAGAAATCCTCAAATCGCTGGTAACAACGGGCGAAATTTTCTATGACGGTGGAACCTGGAAGCGCAAAGAGCTACAGGAAATGTCGATCCCGCAAAGCGTACAGGATGCAGTTCAACAGAGAACAGATCACCTGAGTCCGCCCGCAAAGCAAGTCCTGACCTTTGCATCCGTTGCCGGACGGCGCTTCGACTTTGCCTTATTGCAACAGGTCATGCAGTGTGATGAAGAGCAGCTGCTTGTCCTCATCAAAGAATTGATAGCGGCCCAACTCGTTATAGAGGAGTCGGCAGATCGGTTCGCCTTCCGTCACGCTCTCACCCGCCAGGCGATTTATAGCCATCTCCTGGCGCGCGAGCGCAGAGCGTTGCATCGCACTATAGCCGAAATGATAGAGCAGTTACACAGCTCCTCCCTGCAAGATGCGCAAGTGGCCGATCTTGCCTACCATTTTTACCAGGCGGGAGTCTGGCTAAAAGCATTAGAATATGGGCAACTCGCTGGAGAAAAGGCCATAGGGCTGTACTCGCACCGTGCCGCCATCGACTATTTCACCTGGGCGCTGGAGGCTGCTGATCGCCTGTCCCTCCCTACTACACCCGCGTTGTACCATGCACGCGGGCTGGCCTATGAAACGCTAGGCGAGTTTGATCCGGCAAAGCATGATTACACCCGGGCATTGGATGCGGCTCGCACGATGAAAAATCGTGCGGCAGAATGGCAAAGCGCCATTGACCTGGGTTTTCTATGGGCAGGGCGCGACTACACCCAGGCGGAAACCTGGTTTCGCCAGGCGCTCAACCTGTCGCAGGCACTCGATGATCCTGTTCTCCATGCTCGTAGCCTCAACCGCATCGGCAACTGGCACCTGAACGTGGAACAACCCCACGAGGCGCTGCGCTACCACCAGGAGGCGCTGGCTATTTTCCAGCAACTCCATGATGCGCGCGGAATCGCTGAGACACTGGATTTGCTGGGTATGACCAGCTACCTTGGTGGAGATTTGATCGGGGGTACGGCTCATTACCAGCAGGCGATCGCGCTTTTTGACGAACTCGGCAACAGGGAAGGACTAACATCAAGCCTGGCAACACTCACCATGCGCGCTGCGACCTTTCATACCGACGCGCTCATCGTAGCTGCAAGTCTGACCGAGGTATTACCAGATACCGAACGGGCGGTCAAGGTCGCCCATGAAATTGGCCAGCGATCAGCTGAAGCCTACGCCCTCTTACAGTTAGGACTCTGTCTGGGATCGCAAGGGAATTATACGCCCGCATTGGCTGCATGTCAGCAGAGTTTGCAAATCGCCGAAGAGATCGAGCATCGCCAGTGGCAAACGGCGGCCCACACCATGTTAGGTGGAGTGTACAACGGTTTGCTTGCGCACCGGCACGCGAGCGATCACTTTGAGCAAGCGTTGGTCTTCGCTCAGGAGATGCACTCACTCTTCTGGACCCGCATGGCTAGGAGCTATCTCGCCTCTGCCGCCATCCAGTTGCATGATCTCGCCCGGGCGGAAACTCTACTGCATACCGCGCTCAATGCTGATACTCCCGCTCAAACGACGGCACAGCGCATGACCTGGTGCGCATCCGTGGAACTCTCACTCGCGCAGGGACATCCCACTCGCGCCTTACATAGTATCGACCAGTTGATCGCTTCCGCAGTACGGTCAGATGAGGGACAATGCGGCCCGCGTGTCTTAAAACTACGCGGCGAAGCACTGGCAGCATTGCAACGACCAGTCGAAGCCGAAGTGACATTTCAGAAAGCGCAAGAGGTTGCCAGGATACAGGGAGCGCGACCGGAGCAATGGCGCATAAGTATTGCTCTCGGCAATCTCTATCAGGCTCAGGCACGCAATGCAGAAGCTGAGCAGGCGTTTGCGACCGCTCGTACACTGATCGAAGAACTCGCCGCTACCATCGCTGATGAACCTCTACGGGAGCATTTTTTGCGCCAGGCGACTACTATGTTACCTCAGAAGCATCCGCTCGCTTCAGAAGCAGATCGCAGCGCAAAGCAAGCCTTTGGAGGGCTGACGACACGCGAACGTGAAGTTGCGATTTTGATTGCGCAAGGAAAATCAAATCAGACCATTGCGGACACCCTGGTTATCACCAGGCGAACTGTCGAGACCCATATTGGCAATATCATGTTTAAGTTAGACTGTACCTCGCGCACACAGATCGCTGTATGGACTGTGGAAACGGGTCTGGTGAGCAGGGCTGAAATAGACTCTTCTACGTAGACACTTCGCCACTAATCTACGTGTGACCTCTTCAATTTCTCCGTATTTACCACGATGGTTTGTTCACCCATTCCGACTACAATGAAAGAGTCAGTTGCAGAGGCGTCACCCCTTTCACTCATAGATTTTTAGGAAAGGGGCCAGCGAGGCAGGAGTGTCATCCTGCGCTTCGCCCTGTCATCCTGCGCTTCGCCCTGTCATCCTGCGCTTCGCCCTGTCATCCTGAGCGCAGCGAAGGATCTCCGCTCAGGATGACAGGGCGACCGGCGCGTTTCAAGTCATGATCTGCTTGAGTACTTTTTCTCTGTCTGGAGGTAATCATGTCAAACGATTTGAAATTGATGTGCATCCTGGCTCATCCCGATGACGAATCGCTCGGCAATGGCGGCATACTGGCAAAGTACGCTGCCGAGGGAATCAAAACCTATCTTGTGACCGCGACCCGTGGTGAGCGCGGATGGTTCGGCGATGAGCAAGACCATCCGGGCCTGGAAAAGCTGGGCAAGATACGCGAGCATGAATTGCTGGACGCGGCAGAAGTACTCGATATTCGCTACGTCGATTTCCTCGACTACATTGATGGAGACCTGGATGCCGCCCATCCCACCGGGGCAATCGCGAAGATCGTTGGTCATATACGCCATGTTCGGCCAGATGTGGTCGTCACCTTTGGGCCGTATGGCGCATATGGGCATCCCGATCACATCGCTATTTCCCAGTTTACGACGGCTGCAATTGTGGAGGCTGCCAACCCGGACTCTACCTGCTACAGTGAGCTTGCCCCACATAGTGTCTCAAAATTGTACTACATGGCCGAGACAGAGGAAGTGTTTGACATCTACCAGTCCGTCTTCGGCGACCTGGTTATGTGTATAGATGGCGTACAACGCGGTCCGATCACCTGGCCCGCCTGGTCGGTATCGGCCCGGATTGACACATGGGACCACTGGCGTACCGTCGCCCGCGCCATTTCCTGCCATCGAACACAGGCGCCCGCCTATCACCTGCTCGAACAGCTTACGGAGCAACAACGCAAAGCGCTGTGGGGAACGCAGAGCTATTATCGCGCCTTTAGCCGGGTAAACGGGGGAAGACAGGTGGAAGAAGATTTGTTCGAGGGCTTGCGCTGAGCTTATCGGGAAGGAGACTACTCGAAATGGAAAAGAGAGATGTTCTCAAAAGTCGGCTTGCACCACTGGAGATGAGTCCCGACGAATTTCGCAAAGTGGGGTTCCAGCTGGTAGAGTACATTGCCGAATTTCTTGGCACGCTGTCTGATCGCCCTGTCACCCCTCATGAATCGCCTGTAATTGTGCGTGAGGCGCTCGGTACAGGTT
>DAHVFL010000369.1 GCA_027316975.1 Chloroflexota bacterium
GCGCTGCGCTCAGGATGACAGGCGCTGCGCTCAGGATGACAGGCGCTGCGCTCAGGATGACAGGCGCTGCGCTCAGGATGACAGGCGCTGCGCTCAGGATGACAGGCGCTGCGCTCAGGATGACAGGGGAAAGCAAGGAATGACAGCTGCTGCTTACAAACGTAAGGTATACGCAACGTTCGTTTCAAATCATGCCCGTTTTCCCTCGTCAAGCATCATCAGGAGTACAGGCACATGCAAATAATTCGCTGGCAGGGGGTAGAGCAGCCGCAGGAGCATGAGTTGAGGAGCAGGATGCAAAAGGAAGGGCTGGCTCCGTATTCATGGTCAAACGGGCCGGGGGATACGTATGCCGTGCATAGCCATTCCTATGAAAAGGTGCTGTATTGTGTGCGTGGTTCTATTCGTTTTGTGTTACCCGATCAGCCGGAAGTTTCTCGTTCGATTGATATTGCCGCCGGGGATTGCTTGATTCTTCCCGCGGGGACACGGCATAGCGCGCATGTGGGGCCGTATGGCGTGACGTGCCTGGAAGCGACACGATGATAATCAGGCTTTTTGGCGCAGGTACGCGGCCTGTTCTTCGGCGGCGCGGGCTTCTTTGCCACGGCGCAGCGATTTGAGGGCTTCCGCTTTGCGCAGCCAGGGGTCGGGATCGCTCTGGCTCAGGCGAATAGCTTCATTAGCGGAGCGCAGGGCTTCTTCGTAGCGACCCAGGCGGTTGAGTACCAGAGCTTGATTATGCCAGGCGGTGGTTAAGCGCTGGTTGATCTGCAAGGCGCGTTGATAGGCGACTAGAGCCTCGCTAAACTGTCCGAGCGCGTAGTGAGCGTTACCTTTGCCATTCCAGGCGAGCGCGTATTTTTGATCGATGTCGATGGCATAATTGTAGGCTTTGAGAGCTTCAAAGGGCTGTCCAAGCTGGCGCAATACGCCGCCTTTGCCGTTCAAGGCGGTCGCGAGCCGGGGATTGAGCCGCAAGGCGCGGTCGTAGGAGTTCAGGGCGGCGCTATAGTTGCCCAGTTCATCCAGGACATTGCCACGCCTGCTCCAGGCTTCAGCGAAGGTATCATCGATAGCCAGGGCCAAATCGAAGAATTGCAGCCCCTGTTTCAAGCGACGCTGAGCATAGAGGGCCTGGCCTTTGCCAAAAAGGGCGTGGGCATTGTTTCTATCCAGGTCAAGCGATTCCTCGAAGACTTTCTGGGCTTCGCTGTAGCGTCCCATTTCATTCAGCACCAGCCCCTTATTATTCCAGGCCTGTAGTAAGCGCGCATCAAGTCGCAAGGCCATTTCAAAAGCATCGAGAGCCTGCACGGGACGGCCCAGCGCGTTGAGTGTGGCGCCCTTGCCATTCCAGGAAGGGGCGTTATTCGGGTCAAGCTCGATGGCGCGTTCAAAGGAGACCAGGGCTTCCTGGTGGCGGCGCAAACGACTCAAAGCGGTTCCTTTGCCATTCCAGGAGGCGATAAGGCTGGGATCGAGCTGTAAAGCGCGTTCAAAAGAGGTCAGCGCGTCCTGGTGCTGCTGGCGCGATCCCTGCGTCAAGCCGTAGCCCTGCCAGGCAAGCGGATTCTTGTTGTCTTTTTGCAAGGCCCGGCTATATAGTTTAATGGCCTCATCGAGGTTTCTCTGCGTGTAGGAGCGGTACGCCTGGGTAAGCAGCGGATCGGCGGTAGCGTATGTGATTGTGGTTGTCGCCGGCAGAGCGATGGAAGGCATTTTATTAGAAGCGGCCTGCTCTAATGCCTGCCAGACGACCTGTGCGCTGGCCGGTCTGCGCTCGCTATCCATCTCCAGCATTTGTTTGAGCAGGGACTCAAGCGCGGGATTGATAGCCGGATTAAGCTGTGATGCCGGACGGAAGAAGAACGGCTGCTCGCTGGGGTCAGCCCCTGTGAGCAGGCAGTGCAGCAACGCGCCCAGACTGTAAATATCGGAGCGCGGCGTGCTTTGCGCTTTGCCATATTGTTCGGGCGCGGCATAGCCTGGCGAACCCAGAGCCACGGTATCGTGTTGCTTGCCAGGCTTGAATATGCGCGCAATGCCAAAGTCGATCAGATAAATATGTCCGCTATCGTCGATCATGACGTTGGCGGGTTTGAGATCGCGAAAGACGATGGGCGGTTGGTGGGAATGCAGGTAGTTGAGTACGTCGCAGAGCTGATCGGCCCATTTCACGACTTGCTCAACGGGTAGGGGCTTGCCGCCGATCTTCGTCAGGTACTCTTCGAGCGTTTGACCATCGATGAAGTCCATCACCAGGTAGGAACGGTCATTTTCGGCGAAATGCTCGTAAATGCGCGGCAAGTTGGGATGCAGGAGATCAGCCAGCAGGTGCGCTTCGCGTGCAAATGCTTCTTCGGCTTCCTGCAAACGGGCGGAAGGCAGGCCCGACGTGCTCATTTCTTTGATGGCAACGGGGCGATTGTTGAACCTGGTATCCGCCGCTTTGTAGACAGCGCCCATACCACCCTGGCCGATACAACTCAGCAGTTGATAGCGGTTGGCAAGCAAGATTGGCCCCACAAGCATACCGGTGGTATGGCGGAACGGCATCAGCGCGGAGCAATGCTGGCAATACCGCGCCGAGATCGGGTTGGCAGCTCCGCACGTGTCACAAAACGCCTGCGGCTGTTCAGTTGTATCTTCCTCGACCTCTGTTTTTGGCCCGGTCGCCAGTGCGTCAGGAGTTCCCTGGCTCAGTGTTGACGGAGTTTGTTTTTGTTCCGTCTCAGTTTCTTCCGTTATTTGAGCTTCTTGTACTTGATCTTCTTGAGTTTCTGCATTTTCCATAGAATTTCAAATCCATCACATCAGTAGCGACACCCCTTGCGGGTGTCCCGTCTTATCTTGTTAATTCTTGTTAATTCTTGTTAATTCTTGCTCTTTGTCTTGTTCGCTCTTGTATTTATTATATGGCGCGAGAACGGGACACCCACAAGGGGTGTCGCTACTGGTTATTTGATAAGGCGGCCCGTAAGGCCAGCCAATCATCAATAGTCAGTGTTTCGGCGCGGCGGCTGGGATCGATGTTGGCAACCGACAGGCAGGCGCGTATTTCTTCGTTTTTACGGTGCAAGTGGTGCGTGAGCGAATTGTGTAATTGCTTGCGCCGCCCGGCAAAACCGGCCTGCACGATGTGAAAGAAGTCATCGCGTTCCACCAGCGAGAGCGGAACGCGGTCAAGCACATCGACGCGCAAGATAGCAGAGTCCACCTTTGGCGCGGGATAGAAGGAACGGGCTGGCACGCGAGCCACGATGCTCGGCTGACCATAAAACTGGACGCTCACTCCCAGCAGGCTCATATCGCCGGGGCCAGCAACCATGCGCTGCGCCACTTCGTATTGCACCATTACTACTAACAAACGTGGTTTATTCGCGCTTTCCAAAAAGTGCCTGAAGGTCGGCGCGGTAATATAATAGGGCAGGTTGGCTACCAGCTTATACGGCTCTTGCGCGAACACGTCCTGCGGGTCGAGATAGAGCAGATTACGCGCCAAACGTTCGACATTGGGCAAGGAGCCGGTTGTTTTCGCAAGCAAAGTGAGCATATCGCGCTCAAGCTCGACGGCGACGACGCGGCGGGCGCGGCGGGCCAGTTCCCGTGTTAAGACGCCCGTACCCGCGCCCAATTCCAGCACCTGGTCGTCCAGTTGAATTTCGGCAGCCTCGACCATGCGCTCCAATAGAGAGCGGTCTATCAGAAAGTTCTGTCCAAAGGATTTATTGGGGCGCATACCATGCGCGTAGAGCAAGGTGCGCAGTTCGTAAATGTCGGTCAGGTCTATGGCGTCGCGCGCTTCAGCAGGTTGCGCTTCAATGTCGGTCAATGGTTAGCTCAACTCTCCACGTATTCTATGTATTAAGACGATAAGGAATGCGATTCGTTGCGTTCCCTGTTCTCTCCTACCAGCCCCAGGGACCGCTGCGCCGGCCTCCGCCGCGTCGATTGCCACCCCACAGGGCGCGGCTAATGATGCTGGCAACGATCATCATCAAGATGATGGGCAAGAAAATGAAGCCGAAAGTATTGCCAAAATCGAAGAAGAAAAACCTCATTGCGCCCGAACTCATTGAAATGAAGATAATTACCAGTATGAGCCAGCCAAAAGGGAAAGGGCGCTGCTGTCGCCGGGGCCTGGCCCAGGATGGCATTCCCTGACTCTGGTTGTTCTGAGCGCTGGTGTATGGATTGAAGCCCGGCCCTGGTGTGACCCGGGCGTTATTATAGGGGTTATGCACTTGTTCATATGTATTGGCGCCGTTGCTGTAGGGATTATACTGGTACTGGGAAGGCGCCTGCTCCTGAGCAGGTAGCTGGTACTCGTAAGGGTTCGCGACGGCTTGCGGTTGTTGACTGGCAACATCCTGAGCCTGGTAGCCTTGAAGCATGGCATCAGGATTATATTCATAGGTTGAGGGCGGCTCATCGCGCGGCGCGGCCTTTGAATCAAGGTTGCCGGACCAGGAATATGGATAGTGCGGTTGATATATTTCGTCTTCGCTCTCAGGCTGGTGCGATTGCGGCCTGGGAACAAATTCTTGTTGACTCACAATGGTCTCCTTTGCCCCTGGCAGGGACATAGACAGGTAGCTTAAATGGAACCCTCTATCATCAAATACGAATTGCAGGTACAAGAGTTGCAATTCGGGCATCATACCAGGGCTTGCCCCGCCCTGGCTACACTAGCGGCGAAACGTCTCCCGATGATAGAACGTTATAATAC
>DAHVFL010000036.1 GCA_027316975.1 Chloroflexota bacterium
CTCCCCTACCGGCACCCTCGCAATTCAGATCGCTTAACGCCCACAAGAGGCATCATCACTAGATTTACGCTACAGGTTGGCGCATCGCTTCAATCAGAACCTCCGCAACCTCTGGACGCGAGAACTCACGGGGCGGAATCTCGCCAGCCTGCAACAACTGGCGCACTCTGGTGCCACTCAGCGTCACATGATGCTCGCTGCCATGCGGGCAAGTCTTTGAAGATGCCATCGAGTCACAGGAGCGACAGAAGAAGGTATGATCGAAGAACATGGGCATGATGCCAAGCCTGGCGGCATCAAACTCAGCAAAGATGTGATGCGCGTCATACGTGCCGTAGTAATTGCCGACGCCTGCATGGTCACGCCCCACGATGAAATGCGAACAGCCATAGTTCTTGCGCATCAACGCGTGGAAGATCGCCTCGCGCGGCCCTGCGTAGCGCATAGCGGCGGGCAACACACCCAGAATCACGCGGCTCGCCGGGTAGTAATTTTCCAGCAACACTTCGTAGCAGCACATTCGCACATCAGCAGGAATATCATCTCCCTTGGTATCTCCCACCAGAGGATGCAAGTACAGCCCATCCACGGTCTCCAGGGCGCATTTCTGAATATACTCGTGAGCGCGATGCACAGGGTTGCGCGTCTGAAAACCAACAACACGCTTCCAGCCTCGCTCGACAAACTGCTGGCGCGACTGCGTGGGAGTGAAACGGTACTTTGCAAAAGCCTGATTTTGCAACGCCACCACTCGTACCGGGCCGCCTAAAAGAATATCACCCTGCTGGTAGAGCACTTTAACGCCCGGATGCGCCTCTTCCGTCGTGCGATAGACTTTGCTGGCCTCGTGTTCCTTATCATAGCCGAACTTCTCTTCAATAGTCATCACCGCTTGCAATGCGCCATGCGCGTCCACAAGCCCAATCTGCATACCCTCTTTCAAGCTCTCCGCCTGCTTGGCGCCTACGGGCAGGGTTATCGGCACAGACCAGGGCAAACCATTGCTCAGGTGCATCGCATCAACACTGCCCAGGTAGTCGCCACGGTTCATGAAGCCGCTCAGTGGGCTATATGCGCCGACTGCCAGCATCTCAAGGTCGGCCAGTTGGCGAGATCCGACTTCCACCTGTGGCAAACCCCGCGAGCGTTCTTGCAGTTCAGCCTGCTCCTGCTCGCTTGCCATATTCAACACCAGCTCCCCACCATGAGGAGCAATCAATCCATGTAGCATGATATGTTACGCTTTCTATGTATGCCAGGGCGAGGCAGAGCCGCCACCCCTGTACTATACCGTCTATGCATCTGCTTCGTAGCAGGGTAGGGGCGGGGCTTGTCCCCGCCCTGGTCCCCTTTCACTGGTAGGTTTTTTAGGAAAGGGGTCGGCGAGTGCGAGCTGTCATCCTGAGCGTAGCGAAGGATCTGCACGCTGCCGACGAGAGATCCTTCGCTACGCTCAGGATGACAGGCTCTGGCACCGGCGCGTTTCAAGAAACCTCCCAGTGAAAGGCCCTGGTCCCAGCAACCGCATAGTACCCCCTACAATTACTATATTACAGGTAGCCCAAAGCAGCCAGGCGATCTGTTACCACCTTCTCTTCTGCTTCAGGCGTTTCTTCCGATTCGAGATAACCCAGTTCTTCAAGTTTCGCGAAGATGCGGCCAACGCTCTCTTCAACAGTCTCTTTGTCGGTCTCGACAACCAACTCGGCATGATCTGGCTCTTCATAGGGATCATCGACGCCTGTGAATCCCTTGATCTTGCCCTCATCGGCCAGTTTATACAACCCCTTGACATCGCGCTGGCGGCAGACATCAATAGGACACTTCACGTAGACTTCGATGAAGTTCCCAATATGGTTTCGCGCCCACGCGCGCGTCTCGCGATACGGCGAAATTGCGGCGGAGATGCAGGCCACATCGTTGCGGGTCAGCAAGCCGCATACAAATGCGATACGCTTAATGTTCGTATCGCGATCTTCTTTGCTGAAGCCCAGCCCTTTGCTAAGGTGGGTGCGCACAATATCACCGTCAAGTATTTCGACATTGCGCCCGCGCACTTTAAGACGATGCTCGATGACCTCAGAAAGCGTGCTTTTACCCGATCCGGAAAGCCCGGTAAACCAGATAGTGAACCCGATATTTGCCATGTAAATTTCTTCCTCCAAATGTGACACTTTACGTAATCGCAAGCAGGACACTGCGCCCTTAGTTTTATCTATAACGCAAAAAGCCCCTGCTTCTATTTCCTTCGCTTAGAATGCCTTACCCTGCATATCGGCAGGCACAGGCACATCCAATTGCCTGAGAATGGTGGGAGCCATATCCATCAATTGCAGCCCGCTCAACTCGCGCCCACCAACGCCCTCGTCAACGGCCGGGTCATGCTTGATAACAATGCCGAACTGCGCGTGATTGCAATCGTCCGGGCCGGTATCGTTATCAAAGGTGTAGATAGAACCATGGCCGACCGTGCCAACCGAGCGCCACAACAGGTCGCCAAAGTACACAATCAAGTCGGGTGGCACGCCATTGACCTCGTGGTACACTTCCTCCGGCTTGTACACGGTAGTACCAATATTGACGCCATCCGGGTCTACCAGCGCCTCAAATTTGGCCTTCAGTTCATCGCGCAAGGACTCGACCTCGCTCGCTTTCACAATACCCTGCGGCTCGCGCCCCTCAACATTCATGAAGATACGCGCATAGTAGCCACCATCGCCCCACACCTTTGTCCTACTCCAGTCGATCCCACATGTATCGATGGAAGTCAGGCTGGCAGGCATGGATTTAAGCGTCAGGTAGCCTTCCTGAATCAGCCACTCGTTGACGCAGATGCCGCCATCCATCTTCTTCGCGCCGTGATCGGAGACAATGAACACCGTCGTGTTATCCAGGTCTACCAGGTCGAGAATCTGGCCGATTTCGCTATCAATATAGCGGTAATAATTGTGAATGCTCTCGTTATAAGTGGCATGAACCTCGTACTTATGATGCGTCGGATCATGGTACTTCCACATGCCATGATGAATACGGTCGGTACCCATCTCCACAAACATGAAGAAATCCCAGTCTTTCTCCGCGATCCACTTTTTGACCAGCTTAAAACGCTTTTCAGTCATCGTGTAAATCTGGCGCAGCAGATAATCTTTGTCATCGGTGCGGAAATTCGGCACATCCACCAGGTACTCGCCAACCGTCGCCTCGATCTCCTGCATCACAGACGCGGGATACGTGTACGGTCGTTCCGCGTTCTTCGTGGAAGGCGAAAGGAAGCATCCAACTTGAATACCATTGACAGGTTTGGGGGGATAGGTCTGCGGCACACCAACCGTAATCACCTTTTTGCCCGCGCGCGAAAGCACATCCCACACGCGGTCGGTCTTCACAGAATTGGAATTAGCCAGCGTATTTTTTTCATAAGAATAATCGCCGCGATTGCGGAAACCGTAAAAGCCAAGCGTGCCAGGGTCTTTACTGGACATCATCGAACTCCACGCCGGGACGGTGATTGCTGGAATACAACTTTCCAGCTTGCCCCACGCGCCATGGTCCATCACTCGCTTGAAATTGGGCAACTCATCGCGCCATTGATCAAAAACCAGCTCCGGCGGGGCGCAATCCAGCCCGATCACCAGAACCCTTTTTCGTCGATTCATAAGCATTTACCTTTCCATTTGGACAAGTCTTTTGCTGGCTCGCATTGCATTAGTCGAGAGCCTATTGATGTTGAACCAGCCACTATATATTGATCTGCTTACTTCGGCTAGTGCGCATTCCCAGTGCAAATAGGCAACTTCTCTCTTCATCCACATCAAACCCTATTTTACCTGCACTAGATCGTCCATAACCTCAGTGAGCATATCACCATCAATGGTCGAAAGGCGTTGTCAAGCAGTGAAGATGCGGTTACAATACTGGCTACCCTGTTACATTTACTCAACCGGGCATTGATTTCATTCGAAATCAGTTAAAAATTCCTTCACTTTCACATCGCCCTTCATCAATATATGTGTTACACCAGCATTGTTAATTGTAACGAATGTTGCATTTTATAGGTCTAGCATACAGATAAATGGGCTATTCCAGAAGCGACTTGCAACACAAGTCACAAGTATGATACCATGCCTTTCGCCTGCTGATTCTTTGACAACGTATGCGATAAGGAGGCCTGGAAGCATCCCAAATCCGGTATAATTACTGTTTTCGATTGTCAAATTATGCCATCGCATATCATCAGGCCAACAAAATCAATCGACAGGAACAAGAAAAGCTTGATCTGTGATGAAGCTAACAGGGATTGTGTTAGCACAAGCATAGCAATCAGGCGTCGGTTGGGGGTATAGTTAAGTAACGCTAGAACTACCTATGTTCAGGGATAAGCGTTCACTGGATGAACGATATTGTAAGAAAGGAACACCGTATGTCGAGTAAGAAGAAAGTCCGTGTAGCCGTCATAGGCGCGGGAAACTGCGCCAGTTCACTGGTACAGGGCGTGCAGTACTACCGCAATGCCCGGCCTGATGATTTCGTCCCCGGCTTGATGCACGTCAACCTCGGAGGCTATCATATCAGCGACATTGAATTTTCAGCCGCTATCGATATTGATCAAAACAAGGTCGGCAAAGACCTCAGCGAGGCCATCTTCGCCGCTCCCAATAACACCTATAAGTTTGCCGATGTGCCATTCCAGAACGCCAGGGTCTATCGTGGCATGACGCACGACGGCCTGGGCAAATACCTCTCGCGGGTAATCACGAAGTCGAAGGCAGCGACCGACGACATCGTGCATATCCTCAACGATACCGGCACCGACGTAGTAATTAACTACCTGCCGGTCGGCTCTGAGACCGCCACAAAATGGTACGTTGAGCAGATTCTCCAGGCAAAGGTCGGCCTCGTCAACTGCATTCCGGTCTTCATCAGTCGCGAGCATTACTGGCAGGAGCGCTTCAAAGAGGCCAATCTTCCCATGATCGGCGATGACATCAAAAGCCAGGTTGGCGCCACCATCGTGCATCGTATGCTGGCCCGCCTCTTCCGCGAGCGCGGCGTGCGCCTGGAACGCACCATGCAGTTGAACGTCGGCGGCAACACCGATTTCTACAACATGCTGGAGCGCGAGCGCCTCGAATCGAAGAAGATCAGCAAGACCAACGCCGTCACCAGCCAGTTGGACTACGACCTCGGCGAGGGCAACGTACATATCGGGCCTTCCGACTACGTCGAGTGGTTGAGCGACCGCAAGTGGGCCTACATTCGCCTGGAAGGGCGCACCTTTGGCGATGTCCCTCTCAACGTCGAACTCAAGCTGGAAGTATGGGACTCCCCCAACTCGGCAGGCGTGGTCATCGATGCCGTGCGCATGGTAAAACTGGCCTTAGATCGCGGCATCAGCGGCACTCTCGAAGGACCAAGCGCCTACCTGATGAAGTCACCCCCGGTGCAGCATCACGACGACGTCGCCCGCGAAATGACCGAAGCCTTCATCGCGGACGAGACGATTCACACTCCGCATCAGCCAGAGACCGTCGAGCCGACCAACGGCCACAAAGCGGAAATCATAGTCGATTAACCATAGCCAGGACGGGGACGCTTCCAGGGCGACCGCAAGGGTCGCCCGTACCCTGTACGACCGCGTATCTGGTTCGTGTAGGGTACGGGCGACCCTTGCGGTCGCCCTGGAAGCCGGACGAGGCCACTTTCGACCCGGCTTACCTTGACGCCTATTGGGCGCGCGGCTCTGTCCCCGCCCTGGCTACTTGCCCACGCCCTGGTTATTGAGGTACGGCTGCCGCGTTATGATTCGGCAGTTCAGGCGCGTTTTTGAGCAATTCCTCGCGCACAATTGTAACTTCCAGGGGCGCGGTAATCCCGATTTTTACACGCTCGCCCTCAACAGCCAGCACCGAAACACTGATGACCCCATCAAGTATAATACTTTCACCAACTTTGCGCCGCAGTACAAGCATCTGTCAATTCCTTTCTTCTATTCTATCTCCAACATTTTTTGCGCGATAGCCATGCCGTCTTTTCGATACGTTCCCGCTTCGAAACGAGCGCGTACTTCTTTCATACGCGCAGCGCGCACACTACCCTGCGTCTTCACAGCCTGCACCCCCAGAGCTATAGCCAGTTCCATTTTCACCTGCGCATCAGGTTGTTGCTGTATTTGAACCCCCTGGACTTCACTTTGTGAGCATGGCAGTACCTCGACTGCCGTTACACTTTCTACAATCACGTCGGTCCCTCGCATTCATTCAGTAACTACTTCTACTATTACTACGGTCATAGACTACCCACTTTTAAACGTTGCCGTTTCCCATGTCCAACCCGCTGCGCCGCCTGGCGCACGTTCATCACCGAGCGCAAACGTAATATCGCCTGCATATGCAATTGACAGACACGCGATTCGGAAACATGCAAAAGCTTGCTGATTTCCTTCATCGTCAATTCTTCCTCATAATAAAGGGAGAGCAACATTTGCTCGCGAGACGGAAGCTGTTCAATAGCATTGCTGAGTGTCTGAAGTGTCTCGTGCTGCTCTAAATACTCCGCAGGACCCGGCGCGCCCAAATCCTCCAGCAGATCAGCCAGCGTACCCATGCTATCATCCGACGGCAGCGCGCTTAGAGGCGCATCCAGCGAAAGAATCATCGTACTGGCCTCTTGCAACATCTGGCGATACCGCTCAGTTGACACCTGCAATTCCGCCGCGACTTCTTCTTCCTTCGCGTGACGCCCAAGACGCTGCTCCAGTTCGGCCAGCGCGCCTTCCACCTGCCGCACCCGCGTTACCGCCGACCGTGGCAACCAGTTCAACGTTCGTAACTGGTCGATAACTGCCCCACGAATTCGCGGCGTGGCAAATGCCTCAAATCGGATACCGCGCGCAGGATCAAAACGATCAATAGCATTGATTAGCCCGATCACACCATAACTAATCAGGTCTTCCGCATCTAAAATACTGGTCGGCGGTATACCCAATCGTCCCACCACAAAACGTACTAGAGGCGCATACTCCACAATCAGTTCATTACGTAACTCAGTGCGGCGCGTGGCCGCAAATTCTAACCAGACCTCATCAATGGTCGCTGATACTCTCATACCGGATACCTTCCTCGAAAGGTTCCTTCCTGAGTTGTTCCTTTCAGCGCCCTCCCCGGCGCATATACAGTCGATTACATACTGCCTGTCGGACAAACTGGCTTCCAGGGCCGAGGCTACAGCCCCTACCCTCCAACAACATGGCTCTTGCATAGGCCGGACAGGGTACGGGCGCGGCTTGCCCTTCACTGGGAGGTTTTTTTGAAACGCGCCGATCTCGCCTGTCATTCTGAGCGCAGCGAAGAATCTCTCGTCGGCAACGCGCAGACCCTTCGCTACGCTCAGGATGACAGCTCCCACTCGCTGCCCCTTTCCTAAAAAACCTCCCAGTGAAAGGCGGCGGCTCTGTCCCCGCCCTGGCATCATCGGACAGGGTACGGGCGGCGGCTCTGCCCCCGCCCTGGTCCATCACGCCCTGGCTTATGATTCCCCTCCCATACATCAAGTGTAGCGAGCAGACGGCCTTTCAATAACTGGCATTGGTCGCTTGTTTGTTCTGCCAGAAGTCCCAGATTCCTTGTCTCTTTTACCTCCTTACTTCCCCTGTGGAATAGCAAAGGCAAACCCGATAGAAAGCACTAGAGAAACATCTGGCATTCTCGCCAGGCAGCGCGAATGATTTTGAGGAGGTAAAAAACATGAAGAATAACCCGCAGCCGTCGGAGTATAACGAGCGCCGCATACAGCACGCTGAAGCCATGAACCAGGCCGTCAGTACATCCGAAGAACAATTATTACTGGATTATTTGATTGACAACGGGTTCGCCTGGGAGGAAGCTATCAAGCTGGTACATATGCGCGAGCATATCTACAGCAATGGCGAAATACGCCAGCGCATGGCGGATGATGCCCACATGCAGTTCGCGCGCTGGCTCTATGAACAAGGCGAATGTAACGAAAACTAACATATTGTCATAAACTGGCGGATATGCTATACTCCGCAACGGAGAGATGTCAGAGTGGTCGAATGTGCCGCTCTCGAAAAGCGGTAGGGTGAAAGCCCTCGTGGGTTCGAATCCCACTCTCTCCGCCGGGCGTGAAACATCATCATGCCCCCGCGTGGAGGAGTCTCATAGTGGTCTAGTGAGCACGACTGGAAATCGTGTAAGGTGAAAGCCTTCGTGGGTTCAAATCCCACCTCCTCCGCTTTCCCCATAAACCCGCTTCTTTTTTTCATCTTGACACAATACTCAATTGCCCCTATACTCATCATATGACTACTCAGTTATAGATTGTCTTCCAATCAATCCAGGAGGTTCCGGTGAAACATTTCCCGCGTATATTCCTGATAGCGGTCGTAGGATGTATGCTGCTGGCAGCATATGGAGCGTCATCCACGCCTGGCGGCACACCTACCCCGGCGACTACATCCATTACCCTGAACGTCTTCGCCGCCACGTCATTAACCGAATCATTCAACGCAATCGCCACCGCTTATCACCAGATGCACCCCAACGTCACCATCAAATTCAACTACAACGGCTCCCAGATTCTCGAACAACAGATCGCCAATAGCGCGCCCGCCGATGTATTCGCCTCCGCCGATAGTGCGAATATGACGAAGGCCAGCGATGCAGGGTTAGTCAACACGTCCAGGATATTCGTTAAAAACCGCCTGGTCGTAATTCTCCCCATCAACAACCCTGGCAACATCACATCGCTCAAAGACCTGGCAAAAAAAGGCATCAAGATTGACCTTGAAGCCACTGCCGTCCCCGCCGGCAAGTACTCGCGGCAGGTCCTGGATAACCTCTCCAAATCGCCCGGCTACGGCGCGAGCTATGCCAGCGCAGTACTCTCAAATGTTGTCTCGCTGGAAGATAACGTCAAAGCGGTCGTGCAGAAGGTGCAGCTGGGCGAGGCTGACGCTGGTTTCGTCTATCGCACCGATGTGACCGCAGCTGTCGCCAGTAAGCTCAAGGTCATCGACATTCCCGACCCATACAACGTCATTGCCCAATACCCCATCGCTGTCGTCAAGAGTTCTACCCATGCGTCCGAGGCGCAGGCATTTATCAGCTTTGTGCTCTCACCAGCCGGGCAAACCATTCTGGCGAAATATCATTTTATAACAACCAGCGTATAGACGAGGCGAATCTTCATGCCACTACCCCTCCAAAAGCAGTTCTCAGCACACAATACATGGTCGCGCTGGTCCGCCAGGCTGCTTGTAGGCGTCCTGGCGGCAAGCTTTTTCCTCTTCATCGGCATACCCCTGGCCGCCCTGGTCATCCGGGAACCGCCAGCGCTGCTCTGGCTAGCCATCTCGCAGCCGGAAGCTCTCCAGGCAGTGCAACTGAGCATCATCACCACGAGCATCAGCACACTACTGACAGTAGTATTTGGTCTGCCGGTGGCCTACGTGCTGGCGCGACTGCGTTTCCCCGGTCGCGCCGTACTGGAAACGCTGGTAACGATGCCAACGGTCTTGCCCCCCGTCGTGGCCGGCGTCGCCCTGCTCATCACCTTCGGTCGTTTTGGCCTGCTCGGTCGCTACCTCAGCCCGCTGGGCATCACATTACCCTTTACCACTGTAGCAGTCGTAATGGCGCAAATATTCGTCGCCTCCCCTTTCTTCATCAACAGCGCCAAAGCCGGACTTGAACAACTGGACAGGCGCTACGAATTAGCCGCGTACACGCTGCGAGCATCGCCCCTGTACGCATTTCGCCGCATCGTTTTCCCGCTTATTCGCCCCGCTCTGCTTTCCGGCATCGGCCTGGCCTGGGCGCGCGCCCTCGGAGAACTGGGCGCTACCATCACCTTCGCGGGCAACTTCCCCGGCACCACCGAAACCACCCCCATCGCCGTCTACATCGCAGCCGAAAGCAACCTGGAATCAGCGGTCGCCCTCTCAGTAGTCCTGCTCGCCATCTCCTTCGGACTCCTGCTCGCCCTACGACTGGGCCGAAATCGAATACGCGGATAAATACCAGGGCAGGAGCCATGGGCCGGGTATCCAGCCCCTACCCTGATGAACTGTGCCAACCGAATCGGGTAATGCACGCTGCCCCCGTCCTGATGATCTTTGCTAACCGAAATGGCATAACGGGATCGTTTCCTGATGACTATTCACAACCAGGATCGGTAGTGGCCTGTCATCCTTCGCTGCGCTCAGGATGACAGGCCACTACCGATCCTGGTTGTGAATAGTCATCAGGACGGGAGACGGACGTTGCTCATGCTTCCCCTTTTCGGGTGGCACAGTTCATCAGGGTTTCGTCCGCTCCTTCGTAGCAGGGTAGGGGCGGCGGCTCTGTCCCCGCCCTGGTAATACTCGCGGGTACGGGCCGGGCTTCGCCGCCCCTGCAGCCCCCGCCCTGGTTATTCCACCGCTCTAATTCGCGCCAGATGAATTTACGTATAAGCCCGCGACTCCGTCGCCTTAAATGTCGCGTAGATGCGTTTGCCCTCTTCCAGTTCCAGGCGCGTGGTAGAAGCTTCCGTGATCTCAGCCGTCAATGAAAGCGTCGTAGCATGTACCAGGATACTGATCCGCACGCGCCCATCGCGCAGGGGAACCACGCCACCAGAAGAACTTTCCAGGCGTAACACCTGTATGATTTTGCCCTCAAACACGTTTGATGCCGAACTTTCGGACGCATAGAGTGAGAGCGTAATACTACGCGGGTCCACCACCACAAATGCCTCGTCTCCCTCGCGTGGCGCGTCGTCCCCCACTGCATCTTCCTCCAGAGCGGCCTTGATCTCAATATCCTCTCTACCACCATTTCGTACCCGGATAACACAGATAGTCGGCGTTTCGCGCCGCGTCAGAGTACCTCGAAAGAAGTTGGTTCCCACAAGTTCAGCCACATACGACGAACGCGGGCGTTCAAGCAGGTCGCGCTGGTTCCCCTGCTGCAATACACTTCCGCCCTCGAGAACGAGAATTTGATGCCCCAAAAACAGCGCCTCCAGGTACTGGTGCGTCACCATCACCGTTGTAATCCTCGCTTCTGAAAGGATGTGTCGTAGCTCCTGCCGCACTTCGCGTCGTGTTTGCGCGTCAAGCGCCGCCAACGGCTCGTCAAGCAACAAAAGCTGCGGCTGCAGCGCCAGCGCGCGCGCAATTGCAACTCGCTGCTGCTGACCGCCTGAGAGCTGCGCCGGTCGCCGGTTATCCAACCCGGCGAGATGCGCCTGTTCCAGAGCTTCCCCAACGCGCTGAACAATCACGCGTCGCGCCAGGTGTTGCGCGCGCAAACCGAAGGCAACATTCTCGAAAACAGACAGATGTGGAAAAAGCACATAATCCTGGAAAACATAGCCTGTGGGGCGTTCCTGTGGCGGAATGCGCGTGTGCCTCTCACTATCAAAGTACACCACCCCATTCAGCTCGATCCGCCCTGCTTCCGGGTGCAACAGACCCGCGAGCAGCCGCAGAACCGTCGTTTTGCCAGCGCCGCTCTCACCAAGCAAAACCGTCGTATTGCCATCCTCCGCCGCCAGATCTACAGAAAGGTGGAATGCCCCCAGATGAGTATCGAAGTGCGCGTTGAGCATATATCATTTCCCACGAAGACGCTAACAGGCCAACAAAAGAAAAACTCAATGCTAACCCCCGCATGTGTATCCTACCCTTTCTCTCGCTATTTAGCAACCATGATTACTGAAGAACTCTCCGCAATCTTCCTGACCCCGCGCTCATCGTGCTAACATATGGTATAAATACATACCCACCTGTTTCAGAAAGGATACTACATCGTGGCAAAAAACTATACCTGGAAAATCGAGAAGAGTAGCAAAGTCAAACTCAAGGACTACGACCCTGACTATACGCATGGTGAGACAACACGCCAGGAAGCAGATCTGGAACTACAAAACCTGGGAGAAGAAATCAGCAAACTGCAGGAAACTGCAGGAATTGCTCTCCGCAGCTCAACACCACAGTATGCTCATCATTTTGCAGGGGATGGACACCAGCGGCAAGGATGGCACCATCCGTCATGTTTTCAGCCGTGTCAACCCACAGGGCTGTTATGTGTACTCCTTCAAAGAGCCAACCGGGGAAGAACTGGCGCACGATTTTTTGTGGCGCGTCCATAAAAATACCCCTGGTAAAGGCAGCCTGAGCATTTTCAATCGCTCTCACTACGAAGATGTGCTGGTAGCCCGTGTGCAGAAACTCGTGCCTGAAAGCGTCTGGCGCGCCCGCTACAAGGAAATCAACGATTTCGAGAAACTGCTCGCCAACAGCAACACCCTTATCCTCAAGTTCTTTTTGCATATCAGCTATGATGAACAGGCTCAACGCTTGCTGGCTCGCGAACAGGACAAGGACAAAGCCTGGAAGCTTTCCGCCAGCGACTGGGAGACACGCAAGTACTGGAACGATTACCAGCATGCCTATGAAGATGCCCTTAGCAAATGTAGCGCCGGCGAAGCTCCCTGGCATATCGTGCCTGCCAACCACAAGTGGTACAGAAATCTGGCCGTATCGCGCGTGATTGTAGACACCATGCGCGCATACAAAGACGAATGGCAAGCCGAACTTGAAGAACGCGGCAAACGCGAACTTGCAAAACTGAACCACATAAGAACGTGATATAATTGATAGCTCTTGTAAATAGCTGGTTGCATGAATGATAAACTATCTCTTTTTATACCAGTTTACTGCGCTTTGTCTGGAAATAGTAATCTGTTCAGTCTCAGAGAGCGTAATACAGGTCAAGTAGACCAATAGGAGTACCCTTGATGACCTGTCAAGAATTTGAAGAACTTTCAGCCGCCTATGCGCTTGGAGCCGTGACGCCAGAAGAGCAGCAGGCCGCGCGCGCCCACATTGCGACGTGCTCGAAATGCACGCGCCTGGACAGGCAACTGCGCTCGGTAGTAGACATGTTGCCGCTCTCCGTCACCCAGGTTACACCATCTGCCGCCTTACGAGAGCGCGTGCTGGCCGCTGTGCAGCAAGAAGGCCGCGTCGTGCCAATTGAACGCGGGACAGATATAAGGGCGCGCAAGAAAAAGCCGGGGTGGGGGTGGAGTACGCGCCTGCTTGCAACAGCCGCCATTGTGCTGCTGCTGTTGACCGGCGCAATGACGGCCTGGAATGTTTCCCTGCAACAACAGAATACACAACTGGGAAGCCAGGTGGCCGCGCTTCAAAACACAAAAAACACCCTGCAACGCGAGGTTGCTCAGGTCTACACCATGCAGGGGAATGGACCGGCTCAGGCAGCCACCGGCTCGCTGGTCTATATTCCCCAGAAAAACATCACCCTGCTCTATATGTATGGATTGCCAAAGCTTCAGGGCAACCATCTTTACCAGGGCTGGCTCATCCGCAACAACAAACCCACCAGCATCGGTACGCTGGCAATACAGAACGGCATCGCCAGCCTGACGTTCTCAGGCAAATTGAACGGCTTCGATACTGCTGCCGTCAGCCTGGAACCAGGGCCTTCCGCAAGTACAGGCACGCCTGCCGGTCCCGTCATTGTCACAGGCGGATTGCAACACCCCTTGCAAACCCTGTACACCATTTAGCTCTCACCTACCTGGTGCCTGGTTCTTTCCCCCAAAACCTACGGGCGAAAGCGCCTGCTGACCCGGTACATCTGAGCGCAAAACAGGGCCGTACCCAGCAACGAACTTACCAGTATCATCCAGAAAAAGTTCTGCACCATGGAGAGCGCGGCTCCCTCTCCGCTAAACACAAGAGTATCACTAAAGCAATTCCCCTGACCCGGCTGGTTGTTATTCCCGCTGGATGGAGTGCCAGGCGTCAGAGGACCACCACCACGACCAAGCCTGCTGCCAATACCAGGAGTAACGCCTGTCATGGCTGTAGGGCTGCTGGTAGGCCCCATCGTAGTTGGTGATACTATGGCTGTCGGCGTCACACCGGGCGTAACGGTACCTGATGGCGTACTGGTAGACGGGGTAGGAGTCGCCCCAGGCGTGGACGTATCAGCCGGCGTTACCGTTGGCGTGCTTATCGCAGTCGGCGTTCCCGTGGGGAGAGCCGTCGCGGTCGGTGTTACCACAACTGTTGGCGTCACAGCCGGAAGCGTCGGTGATGGGATGGGTGAAAGCGCCGGCGTAACGGTAACGCCCGGTATCGGCGTCTTCTGCCTCTGCGCCTGCGTTGCGGAAACCTTGACGGTAGGAACGCTCGTTCGCCCACTACTTCTTGTAGCATCGATCAGTGAAGTACGTCCCTTCTCCCCCATCGGGCTTGCCAGGCAGGAATTGGGCGCGCTGGTAGGCGTTGCCTCAACCAGAGGAGTAGCTACAGCGGTAGGAACCGTCGCCGTTATCACAACCAGGGTAACCAGGCGCGTCTCTTTACCACCTGTTCTTCCACGCGCGAACAGCGAACCCCAGGCGCTGCCCACCGTAACAAAAAGTAGGGATATACTGATGCTTATACAAAAAAAAGTAATGACCATCACCATCAAGCGGCCCCTCGCCCCCCGATTCCACAGAGCCATCAACGTCTCTATCATCTCACTCCTATCCTTCCCCCCCAACATTGCCAGGGCAACCACAAGGGTCCCCCCGTCCGCCATCTGTCATGCTGAGCGCAGCGAAGCATGACAGCCTGTTTATGTGAACGCTTACGGGGTCGCCCCTACCATACACGAGATTCTGCGTTCGTTTCGTAGTATGGTAGGGGTGACCCTTGCGGTCGCCCTGGCATTAACTGCCCCTGCTTACGTACCTGCCCCTGCTCGCTGATTTCCTCTTGCTCGCTGGTTTCCTCCTGCTCGCTGGTTTCCTCTCGCTTCATAGAGTGTAGGATGGCTTCAACGCAGGTAGCGCACTCTTCGGGGTGAGGCACTGTAAAGATGACGCGCTTTTGCCAGTGTTCCGCCTCAAAGGCGATGGCTCCGCGCAAACGCGACACATGTAACAGCCGTGGATAATCCAGCACAAGCTGGCTCTTGCGCCCGATATAGATGATGCGCCTGCCAGTCAGAATCAGCAGACCGTGATCCTGCGCCGGATACGTATAGCGCGACGTTTCTTGCTTATGCTCGCCGCACAACGTTGCCGGCGTGCTGTAATAGGCCCCTTCATCGCGCGCCAGGCGCACGGGAACAGCCACAATAGGCATAGTCTCCACCTGCGCATAGTGCTTACCGGTTTCCGGCAAACGCCAGATTCTCTCTTTGCGCGTCTGCCGCTCCTGACCTGGCCGTGGCAGCGGCGTCTCAACCGGGCGCGTATCGCGTTCGTGAAAGATCGCATCAACCGGTTTGCACCAGGGGGTCAAATACTCCACTACCTTACGAACATCATCAAGAGCAGCAATACCGCGCAACGTCATTTTTTTAGACCGCAAACGCAGTTCCAGACTGGCCGAAGGAACTCCCAGCACTGTACGACAGGTACTGTGAACATGCATAAGTTCTTGCAAACGATAGTACTTCCCATCCACAACGAGGTAATCAGTATATAGACGGAACTCTTTTCCCCAACCAAAGGCGCATACCACCAGCGCCACTGAACTTGATCTGACTCCTACACCTTCCATCTCACCCTTCCTTCCCCTCCTCCTTCAGAGCTTACCCCGCCCTGGCAACAACACAGTTCCATAGTGTTAAGACGAGATGGAAAACAAGATGTAACGATCATTGATACATCCATATATAGGTATAATGTAATCTGAGTCTAGCGGTTTCTCTTTTCAACGCGCAAACGCGCAGGCCAGGAACGTAGAATAGCGTTGCGCATGGCCGGCCAGAGTTGCTCTATGTCCTTCACCTCGCCCTCGTGTGGAAGATGCTGGCGCGCCCCCCATCGTTCGCGCACAAAGAGATGGGTAATGCGCCACAGAGCCGCCTGAGCGCGTGGGTAACGCTGGCACAACATGCACGTATATTCATACGGCGTTTGCGACGCCCGCGGCGACGTGCCTGTTAAACTCGCCAGCCGGGAGACACGCCAGTACATACCTGCAATGATGGGAATATTGGCATACAACTTGCTCAACCGGTAACGATAACTTGCCACAGCCAGCGTCAGCAAAGCCACCAGCAAAATCACCAGGGAAAAGTCCAGGAACAGCATACTACGCGTCCCATCGTTCGCGCCAGTAGTGGAAGAGCCGCCTGGAGGCGTGGGATGATTGCCCGGCCGGGGATTTGTACCCGTCGCCGTTGCTACCGGCTTAACGGGAGTTGGCGATGTTCCGGCAGTCGGGGATGGTTGCGGACTGCTTGTTTTGCCCAACGAAAAGCCCGGCGTTGGATCGAAGTCGATCCAGCCCTGACCCGGAAAATAGACCTGCACCCAGCTATGCGCGTTGTTGCCATCCACTTCCCACACCTTGCGCCGCGCATCATACTGTCCCTGGCTGAAACCGTTGACCATGCGCGCAGGCACGCCCAGTAAACGCGCCATAATCGCCATTGCGGACGTATAATACGTGCAATACCCGCGACGTGTTTGTAATAGCCAGCTTACCGCATCTATATTCGAAGGCACGGGCGGATTCGAGATAGAATACACAAACTTCGTCCGATCTGATAAATGTGAAACCAGCATATTCATGGCGTCATAGGTATTGGCCGCGCCCTGTGTCCACGAGTTCAGAGTCTTCATTACCAGGGGTGAAAGATCATTCGGCGTTTGCAGGTAATACTGGCTGATAAGGGAATAAGAAGCGTCGTTCGTCCAGGCAGACGGCCTATCTCGCGGCAGAGGAATAGAAGAGAGCACATCCGGCCCGGCGGTCGGGATATATGAGACAACCTGATACTGTTGTCC
>DAHVFL010000370.1 GCA_027316975.1 Chloroflexota bacterium
CGTATAGGGTACGGGCGGGGCTTGGCCGCTCTTGCGGCCCCCCCCGCCCTGGAAGCGGCCCGGCACATATCCATCGATTACATACGAGAGTTCATTAACTTGACGCCTATTGGGTAGCGCTTGCCCTGGCAAAATGATAAGAAGTATGTGAAGAGTAAAGGGAGGGAGGGAGGAATCTTACGAACGTTTGGTAGGAAGAGGGCTAGCAGTAATTCACCCAACCATTTCAGTTGAATGAATACTACCGGGAGGTCGTTAGAAAACGGCTTCGGCAAAATTTGATTCTGGTAACATCTCGATAAGTGGGACGCGCTTTGTTTCGGTGATGTGATTCTCAGCATCTACGAAGACCAGGCGCGGCTCCAATGCGCGAATTTCCTGTTCGTCATAGTGCGCATAGCTGATGATAATGACGATATCGCCTTCGGCGGCATGACGGGCGGCAGCCCCGTTTAGACAGATCACCCCGGAGCCGCGCGCCCCGGCGATAGTATACGTCTCCAGGCGAGCGCCGTTGTTGACGTTGACTACCTGCACCTTTTCATAGGGATACATGTTGGCGGCATCTAACAAATCGGCATCGATAGTGATGCTGCCAACGTAGTGCAGGTTGGCCTGGGTGACGGTGGCACGGTGAATCTTGCCTTTGCACATAGTGCGCTGCATAGTCACTCTTCCTTTCAAGCTGTTCAAGGTACACAAGCATACTGTTTGGAGGATTCTCTTGAATCCAGTATACCCATATGAGGAACCGTCAAAGGGTTCTTATAGTATTAACGTGCGAGGTGGCATGTTAGGAACACTCTACTACCTCTATGATGTCGCGCAGCAGCGCAACCATGCCTGGCACCTCATCAACCACAATATCCGCGTGTTGCAGCAATGCCGGGAGCGTATCATGGTGACGCACAGTGATAGCCAGCGTTGCAAGCCCCTGCTGGCGTAGTTCCGCTAACTCCATAATGCCATCCAGGTCGGTGCGGTCGTCGCCGGCGAAGATAAGGCCGCGCAGGGCGTTTCGTTGCGCGAACTGGCGCAGAGCCTGCCCTTTATCGATAGCAAGTGGTGGGCGTATCTCAACAACGCGCTTCCCTTCGCTCAGTTGCATGTTGACGCGCCGCGCTGGTTCCGCAAGCAGCTCAAGCAGCTTCTGGCGAGTTTCCTGTTGATCTGGAGCGAGGCGATAATGAATGGAGCCGCCAACCCGTTTGCGCTGCACAACCACGCCGGGCAGGTCTGCTTGCCTCGCGGCCACCAGGTCGAGCAGGTAGGCGCCGGCTGCTGTATGCTGAAGAGCGCCGGGAGCGATATGTACCTCGTGCAGCCAGGGCAAACCATCCGACCATTCCAGCCCGTGCGTGCCAATATAGGTCAATCCATCCAGATTGATTTTGCGCGCGCCATCTTCAATCTCGCGCCCGGTCAAAATCGCGACGCGGGCGAATTTTTGAGCGCGTTGCAGCAGGTCGGTCACACCGGGGTACAGCTGGGCCTGCTCCGAAGTTGGGGCGATGGGGCTAAGTGTGCCGTCAAAGTCAAATGCCAGGCCCAGTGGCCTCTGCGCCAGTACTGTCTCTACGTTTTTGTTATTCAAGCGTTGTTTCTCCACATTCTTGAAGTATAGCACAGCGAACCAGGGCGGGGGGGTACTTTTATACCAGTGTATGACCCGAATCGCGTGGGTTGACGTGCTTACATGCTACTATCGTAAGCATGATGAGGTGTCAACTTGACACATCCCCGTTCACTGGAAGATGCGCATGGTCAGCGCGTTGCGAGAGCTTTTAAGGGTCAGCTATGATTGTCGGCGAACGGATTGGGCAGCGACTGGGCGAATACCGCCTGGGGCGTCTGCTTGGGCGCAGCAGGTTTGCCGAGGTCTACTACGGTGAGCATCTTGAGCTAGACATTCCTGTTGCCATCAAAGTCCTCAACTGGCGTTATATCCGTGAAGGGGCGGGCAAATTTCTTGACCAGGCGTGTACGCTGGCGCAATTAGAGCATCCTCATATCGTGCGCGTGCTGGATATGGGCATCGAGGATTTGACCCCCTTCATGGTGATGAACTACGCCCCCTATGGCACACTGCGCGAATACTTCCCTAAACACACGCGCCTGCCGCTCCCAACCGCCGTCTCCTACATCAAACAGGTGGCAAATGCGCTACAATATGTCCACGATCAAATGCTCATCCACCGTGACATCAAGCCGCACAACATGCTGCTGGGACCCGAAAAGCAGGTCTGGCTCAGCGATTTTGGCGTCGCCATGCTCTCCCAGAGCACTGACGGTAATAGCGCTTCAGACGCCTCCGACTTCGAGGGAACGGTGGTGTATGCCGCGCCCGAACAACTGCAAGGCCAGCCGCAGCGCAGCAGCGATCAATACGCGCTGGCGGTCGTGGCCTACGAATGGCTGACAGGCGAGTGGCCTTTCACCGGGGCATTCAACGATATCGCCCGCCAGCACCTCTTCGATCTTCCCCCACGCCTGCGCCGCAAAGGTCTGGACATCTCCCCTGAAGTCGAACGAGTCATCCTGAAAGCGCTGGAAAAAGACCCCGAAAGGCGCTTTGAAAGCGTCAAAGCCTTCGCCGATGAGTTGGAGTGGGCCAGCACCGGGGAGGCGACCATGCTAGTGCGGGCGCAACCAAAGCGGCAGTTCCGGTCGCCGATGCCGTTTGTCGTGCGGGTGGTGTAGAGTGGTATAGGTTCGAGGGCGACCGCAAGGGAAAATCGCCCGCGTCCCTACGCACAGGCGCGTCCCGCGCCTTCTTCCATTCGGGTGTCAATCAGCATCAGGACGGAACTACGTCATTACCCGATTCGGTTTTCAAACATCATCAAGACGGGAGCAATCGTTGCTCGTGATTCCCCGATTCGGTCGTCAAAGTTCATCAGGGTCAGAGTAGGGGCGCTTGCGCGGCCCTCGTCTCTATTGTGATAGGCGCACCTGATAGATTTCACAACAGAATAAAGATGTGGATTATTCTGAGTCCGCATCTTTTTTAGTTCTCTGGTGAGACGCTTTCAATCAGTTCAGATGCATCGACACCCAGTACTCCGGCAAATTTATCGAGGGTTTCTGTGGTGACGATGCTTTGTGGATAGCGGAAAATCTTACGCACGGTGTTGATATCCACTCCTGATCGCAACGAAAGTTGACGTTGACTAATCCCCTTCTGCTGCGCGATTTCTTTCACCCTCAAGCGTATCATACGTTTCCCTCTCATTTGTGCTGAGAGAGAGTGTATCAGCACATGGTGTTTGACAATAGCCCGCTTGTAATTGTATTGTTTACGAACGGGTGGTTTATAATATACCTGCTGATTATTATCGGGTACAAAGGAAGGAACCTGAAGATGGAGAGTATCGATGTAGAAATTGGAGCGATGCTACAAGATTAAACGGGAGGTGAGGTCATAAATTCACGGCTCAGCACAAACACCTCTTCGCGTTCGGGGCCGAGCGTGATAACGTGGTCTGATTCTTCGAGCCAATTCGGCATCCTCCGTGCCAGGCGAAAAAGGGATATTTTGTTTCTGTGGCAGCATTCGGCACTCCGTTTAGTTTCGTCCATTTGTCACTCTACGATAGCATGTTGAGCGCGGGATGTGCAATAAGCAGGTTGTGATATGGGTGGTCGTGATTATTTTGCGCGAAGGACCAGGGCGGGGACAGAGCTGCCGCCCGTACCTTGCTACGTAGTGGGTTGCCTGTTTCGTACAGGGTAGGTAGACATGTGGAGATAAGACTTCCCGTAAGCGAATGTGAGACGTGTTCTGCCTGTCATCCTGAGCGCAGCGAAGGATCTCTCGTCGGCAGCGTGCAGATCCTTCGCTGCGCTCAGGATGACAGGCTCTTCCGGCGCTTTTCAAGAAACCTCCCAGCGAAAGGCGGCTCTGCCCCCACCCTGGTGTCAAGTGGTATGATATTTGAGGATTTTACAGGATGATGTGAAGGAGAAAATGAAATGGCACAACTCAACCAGATGAAGTGTGTCGCCTGTCGCAAGGGCGAGCCAACGGTGACGGAGGCGGAACTGGCCGAATTTAGCCCGCAGGTTCCCGCGTGGCACATTATCAAGGTGGATGGTATCGACCATCTCGAACGGGTATTTTCGTTTCCCAATTTTGTCGATGCGCTGGCCTTCACCAACAAAGCCGGCGAACTGGCCGAGTCCGAGGGCCACCATCCAGCGTTGCTGACCGAGTGGGGCAAGGTGACGGTGACATGGTGGACGCACAAAATAGGCGGATTGCACCGCAACGATTTCATCATGGCGGCCCGGACAGATCAGTTGTATGGCGGGTAGGTGAGGTGAGGTAACGAAAAGCTGATGGAAATTGGCGAAACCCTGCTCGTCCATACAGCTGATGAGTGGCGCGAGTGGCTGGCGCTGCACCATTCCGAGAAGAAGGAAATCTGGCTGGTCTATTACAAGAAAACATCCGGCAAAACGGGCATCACTTACGAGGAGTCGGTAGAGCAGGCGCTATGTTTTGGCTGGATTGATGGCGCAATCAAAGGCATCGATACCGATACTTACGCGGGTCGCTTCACGCCCCGCCGCGCTAAAAGCCCATGGTCGGAGTCTAACCGCTTGCGAGTGGCGCGGCTGCTGCGCGATGGGAGTATGACGGAGGCGGGGATGGCTGTGGTGCCGGGGGATTTGGGGGTGGGTGGTATAT
>DAHVFL010000371.1 GCA_027316975.1 Chloroflexota bacterium
CTTGTACTCTGCTAGCCTGCCAGAAGTTCGGATTTTTAACGTAGACCGCCAGGTTCGCTGCGTACTTTGATACGGTGAATGGGCCGGTGCCGACAGGATTGCTGGTGAGATACTTGGTTGGGTCGCCGACGGAAGCGAAGACGTGCTGCGGGACGATATACACGTGCCCGGCAATCGTGACCAGTTCGGGCGGATAGGCCTTCGTGAAGGTCATCAAGACGGTAGTTGCGTTGGGTGCGGTCACGCTACTGAGATAGCTCCACACGCCGCTGGCATCTGCCGCCGGATATTGCTTCATCAGGTTGAAGGTAAAGGCAACATCATTGGCATCGAAGGGCTTGCCATCGTTCCATTTGACGCCCTGGCGAATGGTGAAGGTCAACTGCGTGTTGTCGCTATTCCAGGAGTAGTTGGTAGCGAGCATTGGTGTGAAGGAACCGCCATTCACATTCACAAAATACAGGGTTTCGTAGATCAGTCCCTGGACGCCTACATCAGTATGGCCGTTAAAGGGGTTAAGACCCGCCTGGCTGAAATCGCTGGACTGAGCAGCAACTGTCAGGACATGTTTGCTAGTGGAGCCGGGGTTATTCTGGTTGGAACTACCACAGGCCGCCAGGATCATGGTAAAGACGACCAGCAGGGTCGATACCAGCATAGCCTTCTTGCTTTTTACCCTGGAATGTGTCGCAGGGAGAGAGTTGGGAGTCATTTACAACCTCCTACCGGTGGATAAAAGGATCTGTTTCGCGATCCTGATAAATAATCCGAAGAACGCACAACTGCATAAGTGAGACGCTCGAAATGATTGCCAGTTTCCTTTCGACTATCCCCTCCTTTCAGGCACGAATGCGCCAGTACGCCATGGAGTACGCTTGCTTGCGGGAATTCCAGATCAATCTCTGTGTTTTACTGTACATGGTTCTGGTTCATTTGTCAAGACATCTAGACCACTATACAGGATTGAGGTAAAATCTGATATACTGTTGTAGAAATACTTATGTATTGGACCTATTGCAACCGGTCTCGTATTGTCACCCTGAGCGCAGCAAAGGGTCTGCTTAGCCGGAGGGAGAGATCCTTCGCTGCGCTCAGGATGACAGGCAAGCCTGCCGGCCTCGTATTGTCACCCTGAGCGCAGCGAAGGGTCTGCTTCGCCGGAGGGAGAGATCCTTCGCTGCGCTCAGGATGACAGGCAAGCCTGTGGGCGTTACAATTCATTACGGGAAAGTGTCAGGGCACCGCTTATTGTGTCCATAGAGGAGAAGTATGACATCTTTGCTAGAACAGGAAATCGAGAGCCAGCCAGAAGTGATTGCGCGTTTATTGGAACGCGAGGCGCGGCATATTTTCGAGATTGTTGCGCACCTGCCGTCGTTTGATTACGCGCTGATTGCCGCGCGGGGATCATCTGATCATGCCGCGACCTACGCTAAATATGCCTGGACGACGCTGGCAGGCTATCCGGTGGCGCTGGCCGCGCCTTCTTTGCTGACCATGTACGGAGCGGTTCCGCGACTGGCGAGCGCGCTGGTGGTTGGTATTTCGCAGTCGGGCCAGTCGCCCGATATGCTGGCCGTGCTTGAAGAAGGCAAACGGCAGGGACGACCCACGCTGGCAATCACCAATGATGGCGCGTCGCCGCTGGCGGCGATGGCTGACCACGTTATCGAGTTGCACGCCGGGACTGAGCGAAGCATCGCGGCAACGAAGACCTACACAGCGCAGCTGGCAGTGATGGCAATGTTCGCGGCGGCCTTGAGCGGTGAAGCGCGAAATATGGACGCGCTGCAACAATTACCGGCGGCGATAGAGACGACGTTGCACCTATCCGCGCGAATTGCGCAGGATGTTGAGCGTTACCGCTACATGGATCGCTGCATCATCATTGGACGCGGCTATAACTACGCCACCTCTTTTGAGCTTGCGCTCAAGCTGAAAGAATTGACATATGTGATGGCAACGTCGTATTCTTCGGCGGATTTCCGCCACGGGCCAATCGCGACCATCGAAAGCGGCCTGCCTGTCTTCCTGGTGATGCCAACGGGCGCAACATATGATGATATGCTCGAACTGGCGCGAGACCTGCGACAGCGAGGCGCGGAACTGCTGGTTATTTCCGAGTCTGAGAATGCGCTCGCGCTGGCTCGCACTGCCTTGCCCATTCCGCAGGGCCTTCCAGAGTGGCTCAGTCCGTTGAGCGCGATAATACCCGGCCAGCTTGTGGCCCTGCGACTGGCGCTGGCAAAAGGGCTGGACCCCGATGTGCCACGCGGGTTACAGAAGGTGACACGGACATTGTAAGAATGTGTGAGCAGAGCGCATCAAGCCAGGGCGGGGGCAGAGCCGCGCGGATCAGCCAGGGCGGGGGCAAGCCCCGCCCGTACCCTATACGGACTATGCCGCTCAATGCATTCAATCGTAGCAGGATACGGGCGAGGCTTGCCCCCGCCCTGGTTTTGTAGGCGTGTCACGCATATAATGCTGAGAGGCGGTCGCGCCACTCGGCGGTGGCGTAGGCCACAGCTCCGCGACAGAGGGTGGCTTGCAGGGTCATGGACTGGTCAAAGATGGTGAGATCGGCGTCGTAGCCGGCATGCAGGCAGCCTTTGCGTTGTGAAATGCTGGCAGAGCGAGCGGGATTGAAGGTCAACATGCCTGCTGCTTGCTGGAGAGAGACGCCAGTCATGAGCAAGATGTTGCGCAGGGCCTGGTCCATGGTCAGGACGCTGCCGGTGATAGTGCCGTCGTCGAGGTGAGCCGCGCCGTGAATGACGTGCGCGGGTTGACCGGCGAAGTCGAAGGTAGCGCCGGCCAGACCGGCTCCGGCCAGCGCGTCGGTGATGACGACGATGCGCTCTGGTCCCAGCATCCTGACCAGGGCGTGCATGGCTGCCGGGTGGACATGCACACCATCGGCGATCAATTCGCCGCGCACCCAGTCGGACTCGGCCAGCGCGGCGAGCGGGCCGGGGGCGCGGTGAAGCAGCGGTCGCATGGCGTTGAAACAGTGGGTGACGTGCGTAACGCCAAGTTCGATGGCCTCTTTGGCCTGCTCATAGGTGGCATCGGTATGGCCCATACTGACGGAGACGCCAGCGTCAACAAGGCGGCGAATCATGGCCGAGGCGCCCGGTAGTTCAGGAGCTACGGTTATCAAGCGCAGGTATCCATTGGTCAGCGCAAGCAATGTCTCGGTTTCAGATTCGTCGGGCAGACGCAGCCACGCTGGCGGGTGCGCCCCACGTTTTGCCAGGTTGATATATGGCCCTTCCAGGTGAATGCCCAGTGGCCCGGCTCCTGCCCCAGGCGCATCGAGCGCAGCGACGGCAGTTTGTAACTGCTGCGTGGGTATGGAACCCGGTACGCCTACGACAGCGATGAGAAATGAAGTGACGCCGGTTGCGGGCGCCCAGCGCGCGAAGTCTCGAATTTCGTCTGCGCGAGTAGTGTGGAGGTTATAGCCACCTCCGCCATGTGTATGTACATCGATGAAGCCGGGCATGATAATCATACCCTGCGCATCGATGGTGGTATCAGGTTGTGGAACGCGATGGGGCGCGTCCTGACCGTCCTCACTTTCAACAGCCTCTATGCGCGGGCCATTGATGAGTATGGCACCGCGCGCGATATCTGTTGCGGCATCAATGAGGCGAGCATTCCGTAGGGTAAACCGCATTATTGCTCCTTTTTTACCTTCCTTCGGGGTACACACTGCTGGACTGTTTGATCTGGAAGCCCCGGCTGGCGTACACTTGACAGGAACGCAAAAATATGGAATGATTGGTATCAAGTGAAGTGGTATATACAATATACCAATTAGACCACTTTCATAACAAGTACCATATTTATGTGAAGAAAGCAAGTGTTTGTGCCTGTGGCGAACAAGATTGGAAAAAAAGATGAGCGCGATTTACCGGAATAGTCCCCTGCCTCGCTATTATCAGTTGAAAGAGATTATGCGGGAGAGGGTTCGGGCGGGCGAATGGAAACCGGGTGATCTGATACCATCCGAGCGCGAACTGGGAGAGAAATATGGTATCAGCCGCATGACGGCGCGGCAGGCGATTACGGAACTGGTGAGCGAGGGGCTATTTTATCGCGAGCAGGGTAAAGGCACCTTTGTCAGCCAGCGCAAGATCACCCAGCAATTGATTCATCTGACCGGCTTTACCGAGGATATACGGGCGCGAGGACAGCGTCCTGGCACGAAGGTTATCTCGGTGACGATGCATCTTGCTGACGAGGCTACGGCTGAAAAGCTGCGTATCAGCCCTGGAACGCCCATCTTTCGCCTGCAACGCTTGCGCCTGGCCGATGATGAGCCGCTGGCTATCGAATTGTCGCACATCAGTTTCAAGGATTGCGAAAGGTTATTGGAAGAGGACCTGGAAAACAATTCACTGTACCGCGTGCTCGAATCAAAGTATGGCGTGATGCTGATGGAGGCTGATCAGGAGATAGAGGCAGGCCTGGCGGGAAGTGAAGACGCGCAAACGCTGAAAATCGCGCCTGGCAGTTCGGTTCTCTACACGCGCCGCGTGACGTATACCGAACGCAACCAGCCGGTTGAGTATGCTAAAGCTGTGTATTGCGGCAGTAAATACACCTTCTACACTCACATGAGGCGAGAACAATTGATGCCGTAAGGCGAGGAGGGCGACGCAAGCGAGGGGGAGGTAGGGG
>DAHVFL010000372.1 GCA_027316975.1 Chloroflexota bacterium
CATCGAGGTGCAGCGGACGCGATACATCGCGTCCCTACAGGACGAAGGAAGGCAGAAAGACATGGCTACAGGTTCAAAACAGCGGATTCGCATTCGCTTGAAAGCATACGATCACCGCATTCTCGACCAGTCGGCGATGCAGATTGTAGACACGGCGCAGCAGACCGGAGCGCGCGTATCAGGCCCGGTACCTCTGCCCACCGAAATCGACAAATATACAGTGTTGCGCTCACCCTTCATTGATAAGGATGCGCGTGATCAATTTGAGATGCGCACGCACAAGCGCTTGATTGATATTATTGAGCCGACCAACAAAACGGTTGAGGCGCTGACACGATTGAACCTGCCCGCAGGCGTGGATATCGAAATCAAGCTGTAGGAGAAGAAAAAATGCTCAGTGGATTGTTGGGCAGGAAAGTCGGCATGACTCAGGTATTTGGGCCAAATGGAACCGCAATTCCAGTAACAGTAATTGAAGCAGGCCCGTGCTTTGTGACGCAGATCAAGACCACTGCCCATGATGGGTATGAAGCTGTCCAGATAGGCTTTGAGCAGGAACCTGCAAAGAAGGCCACTCGTCCCGAACTGGGACACCTGGGCCACAGCCTGCCATTGTTGAAGGGCCAGCGCAAGCGCTTGCAGGCATACCAGCAAGAACAGCGCGGCAAGAAGGCTGCCGGTGAAGCAGCCGGAGACGAAACGGCTCCTGCCGCAACTAAAGATAAGCAAATTGAGAAGTTGCTCAAGGTGTCGCAAAACCGCCAGCGCCGTCCGGGACCCGAACTGGGACCGTTCAAGGTGCTGCGCGAGGTAGACCTGCGCGAAGGCGGCAACCTGGAGGGAGTAGAACTCGGCGCCAGGTTTGATGCCAGTCTCTTCACCCCCGGTGAGTCGGTCGATATTGTTGGGACTTCCAAGGGTAAAGGTTTCCAGGGTGGTGTCAAACGACATGGATTCGCTGGCGGCCCCAAAACGCATGGACAGTCAGACCGCACCCGCGCGCCCGGCTCGATTGGCTCCGGCACGACGCCCGGACGTGTGCTGAAAGGCACCCGCATGGCCGGTCACATGGGAAATGCCCGTGTGACGATGAAGAAAATGCAAGTGGTTCAAGCTGATCCTGAGCGTAATCTGCTACTCGTCAAGGGGTCCGTCCCCGGCGCGATTGGCGGGTTGCTCGTAATTAAGAAGCATGTGATGAGGTAAACCGAAATGCCCTCGACTACAGTGTATAACATGGCTGGTGAAGCCGTAGAACAGCTCGAACTGAGCGAGCAGGTGTTCGGAGTCATCCCAAACGTGGCGGTACTCCACCAGGTTGTGACCGCGCAACTGGTGAATCGCCGGCAAGGCAATGCTTCGACGAAAACCCGCAGTGAAGTGTCGGGCGGGGGTAGAAAACCCTATAAACAAAAAGGCACAGGCCGCGCTCGCCAGGGCAGCACACGCTCCCCGCAGTTCCGGCATGGTGGCGCAGTATTTGGCCCAAAGCCGCATAACTACCATCATGACGTGCCTAAGAAAATGCGCCGTTTGGCCATCAGGTCGGCTCTCTCCGACAAGGTCGCGAACGCGCAGTTGATTGTTGTCAACTCGTTAAACCTGGAAATGCCACGTACCAAAGACATGATCGCCCTGCTCGACCGCCTGCCGGTGGAAGGCAAGAAGGTCCTGATGATGGTGCCGCAACGCGACGAGAATATTGTGCGCTCCACGCGCAATATTCCCAATGCCAAAGTCCAGCACGTCTCTTCGATTAACGTCATCGAACTGCTCAAGCATGACTTCGTAATTATGCCCAGGCAGACGGTACGCTGGATCGAACTGGTCTTCGGCGAAGGGTTAAGCGCGGACGAGGCAATGCTGCAAATTGCTAATCAATCTGAGACCGAGGGAACCGCAGAGGTTGCGGAGGCTCCAGATACAGAATCCGAAGAAGTCGCACAGGCTGAAGAGTCAACTGACGGCGAGGAGGAATAGGCTGTGGAGATCACAGAAGTACTGCGCAACGGTATAGTCACCGAAAAAACGGTGCGCTTGCAGGAAAGGTACAACCAGTACACCTTCAAGGTAGCGTTGCACGCCAATAAAATTGAGATTCGCCACGCAGTTGAGGCCATGTTCAAAGTGCATGTCGTCTCAGTCAATGTCATGCGCATGCCCGGTAAGGAACGCATGATCCGGCGAAAAGGTGCCGCTCCCCGGCCTGTCCAGGCCCGCGAGTGGAAGAAAGCGATTGTCACCCTGGCACAGGGCGATTCAATCGATTCATTAAAGGCTTAAAGGAGTGTTGAGAGATGCCAATTAAACAGTACCGGCCAACATCTCCTGGGCGTCGCGGCATGTCGGTTTCGACATTCGAGGAGATAACCAAAACCAAACCGGAGAAATCCCTGGTGGTCAAGTTGAATAAGCATTCGGGCCGCAATAACCAGGGGAAAATCACCGTGCGTCATCGCGGTGGGGGCGCGAAACGTGCCTACCGCTTGATCGATTTTAAGCGTAACAAACTGGACGTACCCGCCAAAGTGGCCGCCATTGAATACGATCCCAACCGTTCGGCGCGTATCGCCTTGCTCCATTACCTGGATGGCGAGAAACGCTATATTATCGCCCCACTGGGTTTGAAAGTGGGCGATAAGGTGGTAGCAGGGCCGGATGCTGATATCAAGGTCGGAAATGCCCTGCCTTTGAAAAACATCCCGACCGGTACCACCATTCACAACATCGAGTTGACGAGAGGGCGCGGCGGTCAATTGGTGCGCGGCGCGGGCAATGGCGCGCAGTTGATGGCCAAAGAAGGCGATTATGCCCAGTTGCGCCTGCCATCGGGCGAGCAACGCCGCGTGCATATCTTGTGCATGGCTACCATCGGACAGGTGGGCAACGTCGATCACGAGAACCGCAGCATCGGCAAGGCCGGGCGCTCGCGTCATATGGGTCGCCGTCCTTCGGTGCGTGGCTCCGTAATGAACCCGCGTGACCATCCTCATGGTGGTGGCGAAGGTCGCGCACCCATCGGCGGTCAGCCGCAGACACCCTGGGGCAAGCCTGCGATGGGTTTCAAAACGCGCAACAATAAACGCACCGACAAATATATTGTGCGCGGTCGCAACGCCGGCAGGAGGAAGTAGCTCATGTCACGCTCAAGAAAAAAGGGGCCGTACATTCACGAATCACTTCGTAAGAAGGTACTGGCTATCATCAAAAGCGGCGACCGCCGTGTCATCAAGACCTGGTCGCGCGCTTCCACGATCTTCCCCCAGATGGTGGGGATGACCATTGGCGTCCATAATGGCAAAACCCACGTGCCTATCTATATTACCGAAAATATGGTTGGTCATAAGTTGGGCGAGTTTGCCCCCACGCGGCACTTCCGAGGCCACGCGGGCGGCAAGAGTGAGAGGACCACGTCGGTCCGCTGAGGTGAAAGATGCAAGTTCGGGCTATTGCTAAAGACATCGGTATTCCGCCGCGCAAGATGCGTCTCGTAACTAATGCGGTGAAAGGGCTTCGCGTCAACGAAGCTCTGGCGTATCTTCAATTTATGCCCAACGCCGGCGCGAAGCCTGTCAGTACAGTCGTCGCGTCAGCCGCAGCAAACGCGGAAAACAATTATAATCTGGACCCCGATGAACTCTATATTCTCAATATTGTGGCGGATGACTCGTTTCGGGTCAAGCGTATCAAAGCGCGTCCGCATGGCCGCGCCGGACGCATTCTGCGCCGCTTCTGCCATGTTACCGTGATTGTCTCAAACGACCCGGCTGACGCCGGCAACAGGAGACGCTAAGAAGGAGGACACTTTTGGGACACAAAGTGCATCCCATAGGTTTCAGGCTCGGCGTCGTTAAAAGCTGGCAATCTCGCTGGTACGCCGAACGTGATTACAAGGACCTGCTGGCGGAAGATTTCAAACTTCGCAAGACGATCCAGAAAGAACTTTCAAACGCCTCAATCTCGAAAATCGAGATCGAGCGCGCCGCTGCTAACCAGGTCACCATCATCATTCATACCGCCAAACCCGGCATTGTGATCGGCAAGAGCGGCGAAAAAGTGGACAAGCTGCGCGCCTATCTTGAAAAGGAAACCAGGAAACGCGTCCGGCTCAACATCATCGAGATTCGCCAACCCGAATTGGACGCCTACCTCGTTGGACGCAGCATCGCGGAACAACTCGAGAAACGTGTCTCGTTCCGCCGCGCCATGAAGCAAGCAGTGCAGCGCACCATGCGCGCCAACGCCAAAGGCATTCGTGTGGTGTGCGGCGGCAGACTGGGCGGCGCCGAAATCGCTCGTACCGAGAAAGAGATCGAGGGGAAAATTCCCCTGCATACACTGCGCGCCGACATTGATTATGGTCTGGCCGAGGCTCACACCACTTTCGGCGTCATCGGCATTAAAGTCTGGATTTATAAAGGCGACGTGCTTCCCAATAAACGCCGCGAAATGACGGAGAGCGCGACCGAAACGCCTTCTTCCTTCACTACGCATGAGCGTCCCGACGGTGGCGACCGTCGTAATGATCGTCGTCCCCAGCGCAGTGGCCCCACCGGCCCGCGCAGTGATCGTCCGCAAGGCGGAGACCGCGGCCCGCGTGCCGACCGCCCGCAAGGCGGCGAGCGTAGTCCGCGCAGCGACCGCCCGCAGGGCGAGCGTAGTCCGCGCAG
>DAHVFL010000373.1 GCA_027316975.1 Chloroflexota bacterium
GGCGTGCTGGCGATGTTCACCATCCTGTCGGGTGTGGTGCTGGTGACAATGGGCAAAGAGCGCAGAGACGCACATTGAGGGGCGGGAGAGGTCTTTCACTCGTAGGTTTTTCAGAAAAGAACCGGCCAGCCGGGGGGTGTCATCCCTTCACTGCGTTCAGAGCCTGCCCTGAACGCAGTGAAGGGATGACACCTCTGGCGACTGCCTGTTGTAAAAAACCTCCCAGTGAAAGACGGGAGAGGTTAGGAAGGGCGGAAGGGGCGCTTGCGCCACCCTCGTCTCTCTCCGAGTTTATCCTTTCCCTACATTGAATCGAAAGTGCGCAATATCGCCATCTTGTATCACATATTCTTTGCCCTCGAGCCTTTGTAAGCCCTTTTTCGCGGCGGCGGCGAACGAGCCGCCGGAGTTCATGAAGTCCTCGTAGCGCGTCACCTCGGCGCGAATGAAGCCGCGTTCGATGTCAGAGTGAATCTTGCCGGCGGCTTCGGGAGCCTTCGCGCCTTTCGTCACCGTCCAGGCGCGCACTTCGTCTTCGCCTGCCGTCAGGAAGGTAATCAGGTTGAGCAGGCGATAGCCCACCTGGATGACGCGATCCGCGCCGAGTTTGGGCAGGCCCAGCGATTCGAGATATTCCGCCGCGTCCTCTTCTGGCAGTTCCGCCAGCTCGGCTTCCAGTCTGGCCGAAACTGCTGCCACCTCCGCGCCTTCGGCCTTCCCGCGTTTTGCAATGGTAGCGATGCCCTTCAGTTCGCCTTCCTGTTTCTCAGGGTCAACATCCGCGCCTGCCGCGATACGTTCCAGCAGGTCGCTGGCCGCGCCCAGCATATCCTCGCTGACGTTCAGCACGTACATGCGCGGTTTCAGTGTGAGCAAGAAGAGTTCGCTGAGTACGGCGCGATCCTGCGCGAGGAGTTCAAGCGAGCTTACTGGCCTCAAATCGTTCAGGGCCTCCTGCAACAGTTGCAGGATATCGAGTTCCTGCTGGTACTTCTTATCGCCCGATTTGGCGACCTTTTTAGTGCGCTCGATGCGTTTCTCAACCGTTGCGAGATCGGTCAAAGCCAGTTCCGCGTTCAGGCTATCCAGGTCGCGATTCGAGTTTATCGAATTGTAGATATGCGGGACGTTGCTATTCTCAAAGGTGCGCAGCACGAGAGCCAGCGCGTCAGCGTTGCGAATATGCCCGATAAACTCCGCGCTCAGCCCTTCGTGTTTCTCGCCGTCTCCATGCGCGGCCTGCCCGACGCCTGCCACGTCCACAAATTCAACGGTGGCATACGTAGTCTTTTTGGGATGAAAAATATCCGCCAGCGGCTGCAGGCGCGCATCCGGCACCTGCACAACGGCAAAATTCGCCTGCACCGTGCTGGTCGCGTAGCCGCTCACAGGCGCGCCAGCCCGGGTGATTGCATTAAACAACGAGGTCTTCCCGCTCTGGGGCAGACCAATCATTCCGATAGTAAGAGCCATACTAATAAACCTCTTCTGCTATAATATGTGCCAGGGCCTGTCGTCACAGCCGTTCAGAAGTTGTCATCCTGAGCGCAGCGAAGGATCTCTTGACGGGCCGAACGGAGATCCTTCGCTGCGCTCAGGATGACAAGCGTGTCAGGACCTTTGCCCCGCCCTGGCAACTTGACTTGACGTTATCTCAACAACCTATTACAATATGCTTGTCTGAAATGCGTTTTCCATAAGTTGGAGGGTAGCTTTTATGCCATTGTACGAGTATTACTGCTCGGACTGCAAATCCAGGTTCGAACTGCTGGTCAGCCACCAGTACGCCGATGATATCGTGTGCAAGAAATGTCACGGCGCAAAAGTGCGCCGCCTGCTCTCTGTCTTTGCGCGCGCGAGTGGCGGCAGCGAAGACAGCGCCTACGATGATATGGGCGCTTCGATGGGCAGTTGTGGCTGCGGCCACGACGGCTGCGGCAACGGTGGCGGCTGCTGCCATTAAGCAGGATATACCTCATGTTCAACAAAGTCAGCTATCGGCGCGGCGTGGTAGAGGGGAGCATCATCTACACGCTGGGCCGGTTGGGAGCCTTGATTACGCCCGCCTTCTTCCCAGGCTGGCTTTTTATCCTCGCTCCCTTGCTTTTTTTAACCCTGCAATTCCTCATCGCGCCCCTGTGGGCAACGCGCCGCCTACAGTCTACCAAACGCGAGCGATTAAGTAAACGGTTATGGCTACTTGGCCCACGCCTGGCCGCAATTTGCTTCGCTATCGACGTGGTGATCTCGCTCACAATGGGCCTGGCTATCTTCACCTTCACCGGCATCCAGCAAGGCCCCGCCCTCTATCGTTTCTTCATAAGCGGCCCCAACCACCTCAGCCTGCTCGATTTCGGTCTCTACGAACTAAGAAGCATCGCGCTCTTGCTGGCCCTGCATACTCTCACCGTGATCTGCACGCGCCTCAGCCAGGGTGGATTTTTGCGGTTTACCATGCCTGCGGGGGGGAATCGGGTGACATTATAAAACGAGCGGCCAATTACCTGGTGTGAAAGCCATCATACCTGCCCGGCGCGTCTCGATTTTCACATGCGGCAGGCGCGCTACTGCTTTGTCGAGGAAGAGGGAGGGATGAACAGCAGGAGCGCGCCTGCCGCGAGATACGAGATCGCCATTGTCCAGAAGGCAGCGCCGAAGCCAAAGTGGTCGATCATCCAGCCCAGTATGGCGCTCCACACGGAGCCAACACCGAAGGCCAGCGCGAAGTACAGCCCGAAAGCGGCATCGCGCATGGCCGGGCTGGCTGCATCGGCCAGGTACGCCTGCAAAAGCGGGCTTTCCGCGTAGACGACAAAACCCATCAGCCCTAAAGAAATTGGGAGTAACCAGCCAGGCATTCCTGGCGCGGCAACCGCCAGAAAGAGCCACGTCGTCAGGGCCGAACTCCCGTAGAAAACCAGCAACATCGCCTTTCGTCCCACCCGGTCGGAGAGACGCCCCCCGAGCAATGGGCCAAGCACGCTGCCAAGCAGCAACAACGTGAAAAATATGCTAATAACGTTGCTTTTGTAGTGCAGGATGTTTTGCAGGTAAAGCGGGACGTAAGTGGTAACATTGCCCAATCCGCGCCCCCCGGCAGCTATGATAGAAACCAGCATGATGATAAGCAGCGTGCGACTGCGCAAAGGCTGGAACATCGCTTTGAACGCGCTCACCGGTTTCTCGCTACCGGAGCTATCCTCATAGTGTGTATGTTGAATAACGCGCCTGTCCAACAGACCCTTTTCATCAACCAGGATCAAGATTGCGATGCCAACCAGAATGCCGGGCAGCGCGGCCAGGTAGAGTACAGGACGCCATCCCCATAGTCCGAGCAGCGGACCCGCGATGAGTGGAACCGCCAGCGTACCAATATTGCCCCCTGCTACATGCCATGCCAGAGCGTACCCATGCCGTTTGCGCCCGTAACGGTCGGTAAGATAGGAACTGCCGGCGGGATGCTGTGGCGCGCCCGCGATATTCGACATCATGCGCCAGACCATCAGCGACCAGAATCCTGTAATAGTGCCTGTAAAAAAGGTACTGATCCCCACCAGGATATTCCCCACCCCCAGCATAACCTTCCTTAAAATATAGCGACTGAGCAGGCCAAAGACGATCTGCAAGATGCCGCCTATCGCGTTAGGAATTGCGACGATCAACCCGATCTGCGTATAACTGAGGTGATATTCCACCTGAATAATCGGGTATATCAGAGGCATTAACACGGCGACGGCATGAATAACAGCATGTGCCGCGCTCACCAACGAAAGGTCGCGTCCTGCCGCAGGAATGGTCGTGATTTGTTCATCTACGCCTGCCAGTGAAATATCAGCTTTATTGCGGGTTGATTGTTCCATGTAAGTCTCCTGCTAAATAAAGTCTAACATGGAAAGAAGACCCCGTCGAGTGACGGAATAGCCATAAAAGAATGCAGCAACAGGTCAATATCAAGTAATCACGTCTTGACCGGAATAATTGCTTGACAACAACGCGCTCCTCACATACCATGAGGGCATTACGTAATGTGTGCTAGCTCTCGAAATCAGGCGGGAATATCTCATGCTCAAGCGCATAAAAATTCAGGGATACAAGTCACTGGTGGATGTAGAAGTGCATCTTCAGCCGCTTACTGTGCTATTCGGCCCGAACGCTTCAGGAAAAAGCAATTTTCTGGATGCGCTACAACTTTTGTCGAGGATTGCGAATAGCCATACTTTGCGAGAGGCCTTTGCTCCTCCCTACCGGGGATTGCCCGTAGAGTCCTTCACCTTTGACTCGACGGGAATACAAGGCATAATGGAGCAAGAAAGAGTTTCATTTTGTTTCGAGGTAGACGTGGAACTTTCTCAGGCCGTAGTTGAGTCTATTAACCAGAAAATCAGATCATCGAGAAATATTAAAACGGTTGCGGAAGGAAAAAAAATTGATTCAGGATCAAAAATAACCCATGTTCGTGAGAGAAACCTGTCGTATCGACTTGAGATTGAAATGCTTCCAAAATCAGGTATGCTACGTATCGCAAATGAATCCCTAACTCTCCTGAATACAGGCGGTGAGACGCTAGGAGGGATAGTATCTGAAAGCTTCTCTGACGTTAGTTTTCTCTCACAGCCACCCTATGGTTATCAATCCATGCTTCCATACATGGACGCTATGCGTCTGGAAC
>DAHVFL010000374.1 GCA_027316975.1 Chloroflexota bacterium
CGCCCGTTGGCATTGTGCAGGTACTTGAAGAACATCTCCCGCTCAACCAGAATATTCGCGCCGGTCGAAGTTACTTCAGCCGAGAGCGCCTGGTTTTTCTGAGCATTATTCACGTTCCAGATCACCTGGCTATTCGGGTTGACGGTAAGGGTGTAAGTGGCAGGAGTACCGCCGGTGGAAGATTCCAGGGCGATGGTGACGCTGGCGGGCTTATTGACGGGGTCAACGTTCGCTATCACCAGGTTCTCCTGGAATTGCTGGGCAGTATAGCCCTCTGCGAAAAGCCAGTCGTTAGAGAGATTCTGTACGCCTACTACATCAGCTCCGCCGGAGACGATTCCAGCCTGGCCACCATTAATGTTACGAAAGTAGGTAGGACGCTCAACGGCAATCGGTTGATCTGAAGTCACCACGACCACTGAGCGAGATGTCACGCCGGTAGGAACGATAGTGCCGCGCGATCCGCCATTGACGGTAATTTTCTGCGTAGTAATGATATTGCCGCCAGCATAATATGTCGCTGTCACGTTTGCCGTCTGACCATTTAACGGGTTCAGAATCGTGATAAACGACGAATAGCTGCCGCCTCCCGGTTGATTGCCCTGGGCAAGGTCGCCAAAGTAGAAGGTCGTACCCAGTTTGGTCAATCCGATCACGTCGCTGCCGCTATTGGTCCCCAGCGCGTTGAAGTACATGGGACGTTCGGCCACAATGCCTGTGCATTTGGGCGTGGCAGTAGAGTTGACAATAATTTGCGCGGCATCCGAGATACCCGGCCCGGTGGGTGAAGTCCCCAGGTCGCCATCTACCCATTCTGTCATGCGCGAATCAGCAGGCACGTTGACTGAGACAATTTTACGGTAGTTTGGACGGCCATCCGGTTGGGCAAGGTACGCAATAGTGACAGTACAAAATGTATTGTTGGGATTTTCAAGTGTCAACCATTCCTTGAAACCGCCACCTGCGCGCCCCTCCGGGAAGTACCAGACGGGACTGACCGGCCCACCCAGGCTGGGAATGGGCGTTGGGCTGGGACTGGGACTCGGACCGGGCGTAGGAGTGGGAATGGGCTGGTTGGCATAGCCCAACAGTTGATCATATTCCAGCGTTCCCATGCTCGCGGCAGGGGTTCCCTGATAATCGGTAATCACCTGCGGATAGCCACAGGCAGAACCGATTGAATACCATGCCCAACCAATCCAGCTCATCTGACGCGCATCAAAGTAGCTCAGGAGCTGGCTCATATAGGTAGTGCCACAATCATACTCGCCGCTCTCAAGTGACATGACAGGGGCCGTTGCTGTCAAAAAACCGAACGAAGTATCCCAGTCTGCCGGTTGCTTTCCACCATAAGGATACGGATGGGTATCATAAGCCAGATTATTCCCGCTATCGGTAATAGGATTGGAAGCTAACTGGCTGAAGTCATAGCCCCAGTTCATACCGGCAACGATAGCCACATTCGTTGCGCCCGTCCCGCGCACTGTATCGACAAGAGCTTGCAAACCGACGCCCTGATACGTGTAAGTGATGCCCGGTTGAGTATCAGTATCAGTAATGGGACAGGCTGCTGCCCAACATGACCAGGAGGAAGGATGAGGTTCGTTATAAAGCTCGAACAGTACGTTTGAATAACTCTTGTAGAGAGTAGCCACCTGTGTCCAGAATGTCACGCTATCTGCATCAGCCATATCAAAACCCGCGCCACCACCGTCGGTACCGGCTGTTCCCCCGGCGTCAGTCCATTGCAGGTCAATGACGACGTTCAATTTCAAAGCGGTCAGGCTATCCACGACCTTTTTGACCAGCGCTTGATACTGAGCAGCCGTACAGCTCTGCGCCGCACTTCCCTTCAACCAGAAGCCCTCAGACAATGGCAGGCGCACGGTATTGCCCCACCAGTATGTGCCATTAGAACCGCTGGTTCCCGGCCCCATAAAGGCCAGGCGAGCGCTATCGAGGGCCGGGTCGCCCGTACATTCAAACTCTAACCCATCACGACCCATCCCATGAAAGATGTACGGCGTGCCGTCAGCGCCAATGATCTGGTTCCCTTTCACCTTATACGGCCCATTCGCGAATTCATGGTACGGAAGGGACGAAGCGGCGCGCGCAGGAAGCGCTGCCCTGCGCGTAATAAAGGAAGTAAGTAGAATACCGGCGAACAGGACAAAAAACAGAAGCAACGCGGTCAGTTTTTTAGCACTACGAGAACGCAACATCGCAATTTCCTTTACTAAAACAATGCCAGAGATTGCCCCTGCAAAATTTGCGCGCAGTGTAACGAAGTATGTACATCTACCGATATGACAGCATGTATCAATGTACTTCATGGACGAATCTTGCTGTATCACTATGTATAACTGGCCGATTGATTGCCAGTAAGCAGCGGGTACTTTTATACTACTTTCATTGGCAGATGTGGAGGAATGTTAACGGGCCTGCCAGATTTTCACCGTCGTGTCGTTACCGCCCGAAGCGATGCGCTGCTCGTCAGGGGACCAGGCAATGGCATGAATGGCATCTGCCTGTCCGGTGTAGAGGTTGAGGGTTTTGCCGGTTGGAGGGGCAGGCTTCCACACGCGCACTTCCCCCCACGAACTCGAAGCAATGTACTGGCCGTCAAATGACCAGTCAATGGCAAAGATGCCGCCAGTATGTTCGGTATACGTGAGAAGCTTTTGCATAGTTTGAGCATTCCACACCTGTATAGTGGATTCAGGTTTGTCGCTGCCTGAAGCGATCATGCTTCCATCAGGCGACCATGCCACGGCTTTCACAGGGCTTGTATGACCACGATACATGAGCGTGCTGAGTCCGGTAAGAGCATCCCACACCTGAACGGTTTTATCTGTGCTGGCAGAAGCGATGCGCGTACTCTCAGGCGACCACGCCAGAGACCAGATCATGCTGGTGTGGCGTCTATAGGTATAAATCGGTGTTGCGGTAGCTGACTCCCACACCTGTACCACGTTATCATCGCCCGCAGAAGCAATATAGCGGCCATCGGGGGACCACGCGACGGCACGGATATTGTTGGTATGACGCCGGTACGCAATGGGATTGTTCCCGGTCAAGGCATCCCAGACTAGCACCTCCATATCCGAACCACCAGTTGCTATGCGGCTTCCATCAGGCGACCACGCAATCGCATTGACCGAGCCGGAATGCCCCAGAAAAGTGTAAAGATCGCTTCCAGCAGGTGAAGTCGGGTTCCAGACTCGCACTTGATGGTCCTGGCCTCCAGAAGCGATATGATTCCCTTTAGAATTCCATGCCAGGGTATAAATTGCCCCGGTATGATGCGTATAGGTGACATATACTGTGCCAGGAACAGGAGTAGGGGTAGGGGTAGGGTTTGCTGTCAGGCCGGGGCGGCGCAGCCAGGACACAACTCCGAATGCCAGGCCACCCACTGCGCCTAATCCGATCAATCCGGCCAGTCTAAAGGCAAAAGTGCGGCGGGAAAGATGATGTTTCTGTTCCGGCGGCAGTGTACCCAGAACATTGCCACTTTCAGGATTCACGAAAGGTGGGGCAGCAGGAGTCCATTCAACCTGCGCAGGCATAGTCGGGGGAAGCGTAGATGCAGGCGGTTTTTGGGAAGAAATTTCCTGCTGGCGCCGTTCTCTGGAAGGCGTGACTACTTGCTCCTTTCCAGGCGTGACCAGGGTAGTAGAAGCAATCGTCGGGCTATCCTCGACCGGTGAGGATGGTTGGTGAGGAGGAGTAGCCGTTGCCGACCAGGAAATATGTGAAGGTGGAGATTCTGGTGGAATGGGAGGTACCGGAACCATATAGGAAGGGAGAGGCTGCCCTGGAGCGGAAGATTGCTTGTTCGCTTGATCGAGTGCATTGGCAAAAGCTAAGACATTGGCGAAACGCCGCTCCGGGTCTTTCGCCAGCCCCGTCATGATTACTTCTTCCAGTTCGGATGAAACTCCTGGCGCAAACAGCCGCAAAGAGGGAGGAGTGGCAAACATATGCAGATTGTACAGATCGGTAAAGACCCCCTTAAACGGAGGGACACCGCAGAGCCATTCATACACAATGATGGCGAGACCATATTGATCGCTGGCGGGACGCGGTTTGCCTCGTATCTGCTCGGGGGCCATATACGTCAATGTCCCGGCCATCTCCAACGTTCCCTGGCTCTGGAGCGTTTCAAATACCGTGGCTGTACCAAAATCACTGAGCAGCACTTCGTTATTCGAGCCAAGCAGGAGATTTTCGGGTTTGATGTCGCGATGAATCAATTTTCTCGAATGGAGATAGTGTAAAGCAGAAGCAATTTGTTTGACATAGAGGAGCATCAGCGAAACGGGTAAAATACTTCCCCTGGGGTGTCGCTGGCGCAGCGTGCCGTTCGGAGCATAATCCATCACCAGGTAAGGAATGTTGTTTTCCACACCGAAATCCAGGATACGCAGGATATTCGGGTGAGTTAATCCGGCCAGCGTGCGCGCTTCTCGTAAAAACGATACTATCTCTTCGTCATCTAAGCGCACCTGCAATAACTTAATAGCAGCATCCCACGAGATGCGCAACGAGATTTTCTAACTGAACAAGAAGAGGGAAACTGGCGAAGAGCCGTAGAAATGTGGCTCCTTGTAAGGAAATTGGTCAATGTATCTCTTTCCAAACAAGGAGGACACACA
>DAHVFL010000375.1 GCA_027316975.1 Chloroflexota bacterium
GTTGATAGTCACGCACTCCTATCACCCGCAGCGGGTCCTCAAAGAGACGGCGTGACGAGGCGCCTTCTCCGAACAGGAAAAGTGGCGCAAGACCCAGGTCTGTGAGTGATGCGATGAGCGGGTAGACGAGCAGGGTGTCAAAGAGCGGGAGTGTGACATGGCGTTGCAGCCACCCGAATGGATCAGCGCTGCTCAGGGTGAGCGGCCCGCAGGTGTAGAAACCGCGTTCATAACAACGCATGCGATACTGTCGCGTAATCCGTTGGAAGGACCAGATGACCCCCGCATTGTCTATGTGACCAATGGTTTCTCGCTGCGGAGACTGTTTCGCGAGGATGGGCAGAGGCGGGCGTACCGGCTCTTCACACGCCAGCCAGGACAGAGGTAACCATTTCTGATTCTCGATCGTCAAGGAAAGTACCACTTGTTCTCCGAAAAAGAGGCGTTGTGGGTGAACCTGCTGGCGAATTACCAGGTAGCGCAATCCATGACGATACCACCATCCAGGAACAATGCCAATCACCAGAGAGAACAGTGCTGCCAGGAACAGGAGTGGCTGCAGTGCGATCAGACTCGCTACAAAAAGCGCGAGCGCGAGCACATACCAGAAACGCCGTGTGCGGAGCCGTTTCACATCGAGATCGTCAAGGAAGAGATCCGTATTCACCATGCTACCTCCTTGATGATACCTATCATCTCTACCGGCTGCCGGGTGGCGGCGCGATCATCTCCACAGGCACGGGTGTCGCCTGGATAATCTCTGTAATAATCTCCACATGTCGCTTTCCGCGCAGACGTGTGCGCGTGGTTGTCAGTAACCGGTGCGCCAGCACACTGGGAGCCAACCGTTTGACATCATCTGGTTGCACAAAGTCGCGCCCGTGCATGGCCGCAAAAGCCTCGCATGTCCGGTAGAGCGCAAGCGTTCCGCGCGGGCTGATGCCAAGCTGCACAGCTGGGTGTTCGCGCGTCGCGCGCACAATCGCCAGCAGATAGCGCTCCACCTCGGGCTGCCAGTACACCTGGCGGATCACGAATTGGAGTTCAAGCACCTGCTCAGCCGTAACGACAGGTTGCAAAGTCTCAAGCGGGTCTTCCTGCTTAAAGCGGTGCAGGATAGCCTGTTCCTCATCCTCAGAGGGGTAGCCAGGCTGGAGGCACAGCAAGAAACGGTCAAGCTGCGCTTCGGGAAGAGGGAACGTCCCCTCCAGTTCCACAGGATTCTGGGTCGCGAGGACGAGGAATGGCTTCGGCAGCAGCATGGTGTCGCGATCAACCGTCACCTGACGCTCGGCCATCGATTCGAGCAAAGCCGATTGCGTGCGCGGAGTTGCCCGGTTGATTTCATCGACCAGCAGAATCTGTGTGAAGATCGGGCCGGGGCGAAAGGTAAATTCGTTGTGCCGTTGATCAAAATAACTCACCCCGGTAATGTCTGTTGGGAGCAGGTCGGGCGTGCCCTGCACGCGATGAAAGGTTGCCCCCAACGATCTCGCCAGCGCCTTTGCCAGCATGGTTTTCCCCATGCCCGGCATATCCTCGATCAGCACATGCCCATCGCTGAGCAGCGCCACGAGCAGCAAGTCAATCACATCGAGCTTGCCGATCAACACGCGCGCAATATTCTCCCGCATCGCCTCGGCAGTATGCTGAACTCGGCGTAGAGCAGTGGAAAACGCTTCATCAGCCATTATAGACTTCACCAATCTTGCATTATAGAATAGTACGATAGTTAAACAGGTAGCTTTGCACAGGAGGCTAGTTCTTTCCCTGTGACTATAGTATAATGCGCTTGGCGGGTATAAACAATCCGCACTTGTGTGAACCGGGTCATTGCCTTACATCGCACCATAGCCTATACTCTGTTCAGAAAACGATGAAGGAGACACTTGCATGGTGATGGAGACGCTTCCGTCAGGTACCATTCTGAAGGGGCGCTATCGTGTCGAGCGAGTGCTGGGCAATGGCGGCTTCGGTCATGTCTACCTGGCGATTGACCTGCAAACAGGGCAACAGTATGCTCTCAAAGAGTACCTGGTGACCGGTAGCAGCGGCAAAGCGCAGCTGGAACACGAGTCGCGCGTCCTCAGCCAATTGCACCACGCCAGTTTACCTGCCTTTCAAGACGCTTTTGATGAGCGCGGGCGATATTATGTCGTACTGGGGTACATCGAAGGGCGAGACCTGACCGACTGCATTCGCGCCACGCGCGCGCACGGTGAAATTGTAGCCCTTGAGCGCATTTTGAACTGGTTGATTTCGATCTGTGAAGCGGTGACGTTTTTACATAACCAGAACCCGCCCATCATTCACCGCGATATTAAACCGGATAACATTCGCATTACGTCCAATGGCACGGCTATTCTGGTCGATCTGGGTAATGCCAAGGCAGCGGACGGGGCGCGCACTCTTTTATTTATTCGCCACCAGGGGACGCCCGGCTATGCGCCGTTGGAGCAATATCCCGGAGGCACTGGCACCGATAGCCGCTCCGATGTCTACGCGCTGGGTGGAACGCTCTATTTCGCGCTGACAGGACACGAGCCGCCCAGTGTTTCAACTCGCAAACAATCGAATGACCAGAGATTACCCGATTTGCCATCACTCCAGGAAATCCTGTCGCAGAATCCGCCCGAAACGTCGCAAGACCCCAACGCCAACAAGCAGTTCAGGTTGGGCATCAACAAGCCATCCAAACCCGCGCCGCGTCATTCGCGCCACATCGCGCAGCTTGGCGCGCTCTCACCCGATTTGCTCAATCGACTGAACCTGATTATCAAGCGGGCGATGGAGATGGACCCCTGGTATCGCTACCAGTCGGTGGTTGAGTTGAGCGGAGACTTGCAAAGGGTACGCGCCGCGCTGCCCGTGTCGATGCAGCCGGCGCAGACGACGATAAAGCGTCCCATTGACCCCAATAGCACGCAGCCCGACCTGCAATTCGCATTTGAGAACTTGCAAAACGCACAGGAGAACGTGGCGCCGCCAGCAGCAGAGAACGCAAGCGCGGGGCGATCTGACAGGCCCATGGCTCAACCGGTCTCTCCTGATGTGTTGGCGCGTTGCCCGCGCTGCCAGATGGAAGTGACGCGCTCTGCGCAATTCTGCCCGCGCTGTGGCTTGCCCTTGAACAACGCTTCTCCACAAAATTTTCAGGACAGCACGCTGGTCATCACTCCACCACCGGTGCAGGCCAGGCCGGTTGCTACTTCGTCTGTGCCGGTATCCACACCGAAGGAGATGGGGAACGTTTATTCGCCCGCGCAGCCAGGAACACAGGCGCCAGGTGCATCGCCATCGCCCGGTAGCACTCTGTCCCCTCAATTTATTGTGCGTTCTTCGACGCCTTCATCTACAACGCCCAAATCCATGATGCAAATGGGCGCGCAACAGCCGATTGTCGTGCCAGGTCCTGTAGCAGCGCAGCCGCCATCGTTTGCAGGCGCAAGTATGAGGCCGCCATCAGCGCCTGGGCCAGTTTTGTCCGCTCAGTCACTTCACTCGCCGGTGAACACGCCACAACGGGCGGCATCATCACGATGGCTTCTATTTGTTGTTGGTGCTATCGTTGTAGTCATTGTTGCCATTTTGATCCTTGTGCTGATGCGCAGTGGCGCGGGCAAAAAACAAGGAAACGCGGCGACGCTACAACAGGCACGCACTTATTTTGTCGAGACACAGGTAGACTACTATGAGCGAAACATCTCTCTCTGCCCTACTTCCGCCTCTGCGCATTCTGGTACTGGGGTACGGCAATGTCACACGGGCATTTCTGCCTCTACTGGCATCGCGGAGCGAGTGGCTGGGCCGCGAGTTGGGTCTGCGGCCAATGATTACCGGTCTAGGCTCACGTAGCCAGGGACTGTATATTCATCCTGACGGTGTGAACGCCAACTCGTTTGCGGATGAGCGAGACCCGCTGCGCTGGTTCAAAAGCGAGAGAGCCGGTGTCAAAAATGCTGAACACTTCATTGAAGCCGGCAAAGCTGCCGGGGCCTCCCTTTTCATCGAACTGACCACGCTCAATCCACAGGATGGACAGCCAGCGCTCATGCATATTCGCAAGGCGCTGGAAGCCGGAATGGATGTCGTCACAGCCAATAAAGGCCCGGTTGCCTATGCGCAAAGCGAACTGGAGGCGCTGGCGAACCGGCATGACGCGCAATTCCGCTGCGAGTCGGCAGTGATGGACGGCCTGCCCCTGCTCAACCTGGCGGAATTTACGCTGCCCGCCGCCGGAATTCGCGCCTTTCGCGGGCTGCTCAATACAACCAGCAGCCTGGTACTCAGTATGATCGAGCAGGGATATGCGCAAGAGGACGCGATCCGTAAAGCTCAGCAGGTGGGTGTGGCGGAGGCCGATCCCTGGTACGACCTGGATGGCTGGGACGCCGTTATGAAAACCACTATCCTGGCGAATTCGCTGATGGAGGGCGACCTTACCCCGCACATGGTCGAGCGCGAAGGCATCCGCAAACTGACAGGCGATGATATATGCGCGGCGGCGCTGGCGGGTTCGCCCTACCGGCTGGTCAGCGAGGCGCACCGCAAACATGGTATGCTCATGGCAAGCGTGCGACCAGTACGCATCGGCGCGGAAGATACGCTGTACGCTGGCACGAGAGGCATGACGGGCGTAATCTCGCTAGAAACC